>CAYXDR010000024.1:0-15417 GCA_964463515.1 uncultured Desulfobacteraceae bacterium
GGCGGTAATAGTAGCGGCGGATGAAAAGAATCAGTATCACGATGAAAAGAACACCCGCCACTGCCACCGCAACTATCCACCGGGGCCAGCCCTCGTAATCGGCCAGGAGCAAAGCTCCGAAGCCTGCCGCAGCGGCAAGGACAAGAACTAAAAAAATCTTGAGAGCAGAAATCAAAAGCCGGGCCATAAATCAAATCTTTACCAGTGAAAGGGGTTGAAAGCTCATCATATAGCCTGCATCAGATTCTTCGTGACCGCAGACAGCATCGAAGAATATATGAAATATATCCCTATTGCTATCAACGCCGGTACACCGAACAGAACCAGAGCCTGGAGACCCGGTGCGAGGCCTGACTTTTCAGGAACATCGATGGGTGCGTCGTAGACTTCCGGGAATATCCTGCCTACCAGAAGGCTGCGGTCCAAGTGAAGCTGATCAAGATTCGACCTGGTCAACCGGTCGATTTCAACCCTGCCCTGTTCGCCGAAAAATTTGCCTTTGAAACCCAACGTAAGACAGGCTGCGTATACCTCGAGAGCATCACGGCCGGCGTCTTCTGGTTCAGAAGGCGGGCTTTCGGAACCTCCGGCCTCCCCGGCGCCTTCCGGAATTCCGCCGCAAAGGCTGGAGAGCCGTTCGTAGAATTCCTTGCCCGCGTTGGCAGTATTGAAACGCTCCTGTTGAAGTTTGTGCCGCAGCCATTGGCCGCGCCCCTGCCAGCTCGATCCCACGATGACCTCATCGGCGAATGCACAGACCGCGAAAAGAGCATTTTCCGCTTGAGCCGGGTTTTCCCTGAGCGCCTTTTCCAGTGCACCTTCCAGCAATTTGTCCATATCAGCGCGGGCGGTGGCATAATCTACATCCGACAGGTTGTCTTCAGATGCAAGCATCGAAGCGAAGGCCAGGGCCGGAATAAAATCATCGATAAGAGCCACGCATCACCTCGTCAAAACCGCCAATTGAGCGTCAAGATCTTCCGGCGCCTCGTTCCAGAAAAACGACAACCCTCCGCTTTTCTCCACGTCCGACCACAGCGGGCTTTCCCTGCCGATCCTGAAATACGCCGCCCCCTCTTTCCTGGGCAAACCCGGAGGCGGCCCCTCGTAAGCCGCCAGCGGTATGCCGGGCAGGGCGCGCACGAGAAGCGATTCCATGCCCGCTGTGTCTGAGAGCTTGAGCATTCCTGACGCGGATTTGCCAAAAACATCCGGGTCTACACTTTCCGAATGAAGCACGAGCCAGTATTCGCCGCCCGAGGTCCTCGTCTCCAACAGAATCTGCCGAGGTATTTCGGCACTCCAGTAAGGATCGCGGAATTCGAACCGGGTCACGAACCTTGGACCAGCGGAGATTCCTTCGAGCATCCTCGCAATAACATCCCTGATAGAACGGAAACATCGCCCAAGGTCAGTATGCGAATAATCCGCCACCAGTTTTTCCCCGTGCTGGTCCTCTCCGAGAGCACCGATACTGATCGAAAACACCGAGAGTTCGGCCGTCAGCTCCCTGAGAATACCATAGGCCTCCCACGGGGAAAGAGACTGCGTTTCGGCCGCATGGTCCAAACGCGCAGCGAACCGAGAAAGCTTGCTTAATGCCATCAACAAAAGGATAAACTCACTGGATCCGGATCCGCCGGCTGACAAATTCTTGTATCCTTCGAGCTGGCGCGCCTTGCCGAGGACCCGGTCGCGTATCTCCCTCAAAATGGAGGAAAGAACCTCCGAGGAGGAAACCGTGAGACACGGAGGCACAAAGTCCCCGTCCAGAGAAATCCTGTCCCCTTCCCTGGTTAACCGTGCTACCGGGATCAGGTCCATGTCACCGGCCTGGTCCAGTTCGTTTTCAAAAACCAGGTTGAGTACGTACGACATCAACCTTATCTGAGCTCCAGGACCGTCACTGTAAATATCGGGAACATTTTCCGGGTTCACCGGAACAGCCAGTCGGGTCGGGGCGGTCTCCATTTCTGAAATATTCTCGGCCACGGTGACATTTGCCTTTCCGGCTCTCATCACCTTGATTCCCAGATATGCCGTCAATGAACCGTCCACCGGGATATCCTCAAGCATTATACTGCGCCCGCCGCATACACCATTTCCGGGAACGTCGATCATCGTGGCTGTAGACGGAAAAACAACCTTGATCCCCGAAAGCTCGAGCCTCCCCGAGTCCAGCGCGGCCTCATTGACCTCCCCTGATGCCAGTCCCCAGAAATAGGGCTTTAGATTGGCGACCACGGGAGCCAGGATATCGAACATCTGGCGGTTCATGATCTGAAAATGCTGGGGCTGCAGGAAAAGTCCCTGATGCCAGTAAACAGGGCCCTCACTCATCATTCAACTCCCATTCGCTGAATTTCATCCGGTCCCAAAAGGATATCCATCGTCAGGGTTCCCGGGTTATAGACTTTAGAAGACCAGGGCCACATTCCCCCCCGATGTTCGGTCACCGGGAAGGAAGACATGGAAGTCATCATTCCCGGCTGGATTTCGTTATATCCTGCCGCAAGCCCCACGTGACGTCCTCCTTCGGCCCTGTCCAGGACAATCGATGTTTCCTCGCCAGGCTGAATGAAACGTCGATCCACTTTAACAACGCTCTCATCGAATCGTCCACACTCGAGAAGCTTGCGGATCCCGCCTTTGTTGGCCGCAAGCTCCTGGAAAGGAGCTGGATCGTCAAGCTGATAAATGCACAGCATGACGTTGTGGGTGAATCCTTCGAAAGGGTTCAGGTTTTCATCCGCCTTAATATTGATCGTCAAAGCCCCAGGCATGTAAGACCACTTGATTTGCTCAGGGCTGGAAGCATCCTGAGGAGTCTCCCAGGGTTTCGGAGGAGGCTTTTTTTGCCCGTGGCAGGAAACCAGCCCGAAAACAAGCGCTGCAGTTATCAAAAGCCGCAAGAACATCCAGCCGGAATGGCCTTTAAGCCGAGTCTTTCCTAAATCTGATATCGAATCCATAGGCATTCCTCCGCCTGGAACAAATTGAAAGCCTGCCCCACAGCATGCGTTAAACCAGCGATACAGTCAATACCTCTGCATCGTCTGCATCGGGGAAAGGACCGAAAACCAGGGCTTCGGGGATTCCGTTCACCCTCACATAATAGGACTCTGCCGGGGAAAGTTCGTTTTTGACTCCCCACGCGGAAAACTCCCTGCCCTTCAGTTCCATCTTCATACCCTTTACCGGATAATGCAGGGTTGATTTCTGAGGAATGGTTCCGGCCTGCCCCACGCCGTGGGCGTCAGGGGACACCTCCTCCGCTGCCGAGCAGCCAAAAAAAGCACCTTTCCATGGATCCCGGGCGGGGCCTGTCTCAAACCATAGACCGAGACCCGGCAAGGGATGTACATCCAAGCGGTATTCCGGAGAAAACCCGGATCCTTTAGCGTTTACCGCCGCCACGACCTTTACACCCAAGGATTTTTGAACGACATTACATCCGAGCAAAGGAGTGGGCAGGCTCTGCAGGTCCAGGTTCCCGCCGGAGGGCGAAATCAGGATCGGAAAATCATGCCTGTGGCTTCCTTGTGCCCCAAGGGCCAGAAGGGCCAGGCCTTGCCTGATTTCCGGCTTTTCGAACCTGTCCGCCTGCCCCACGATCACCCAGGCGGCGCAGTTGCCCGAGGAAATTTCCTTTAACGGCCCGGCCCACGCAAGGCCATGAACGTCATCCTCCCAGAAATGGCCGGACGGATCAAGCCCGTACCTGCCCATTTCCTCGAAAATCATTCTCGCCAGTCCTTCATTCTTTTCGAGCATCGTTATCCATACACCTTTTTTCACCATATCCCCCTTTCGACAGGGCCGACGCGAACCGACACGCAAGGTCCCGCGGCCGCCGCCTAGGCAAAGGTCATTTTAAACCCTCCGTCCTCCCCGACATCGAGGTTCACCGATGACGGCATGCCTGCATCCGACATGTGGGAAAGGATCTGCTCGGACATGCGCGGCAGGATGGTCCCGGAAAGAATATACTCTATATTGCGCGCCCCGGTTTCCACTTCGGTGCACCTGGAGGCGATCTGTTCGGGCACTTTTTCCGAATAGAGCATGGACATCTTGTTGTTGGCCAGCAGGCGCGCAGCCAATGCGTCCAGCTTCAACTCGGCTATCCGCTTCATCGCATCCGCTGACAGGCTCCCGTAGGGCACAATGGACATCCTGGCCAGCAGGGCCGGCTTGAAATGTTCAGACAAAATGGGTCGAACGGCCGACAGAAGGGTGTCCGAATCCAACTCCGCCCCGTCTTTTGTCATTTCCTGGATCACGTCTGAACCCAGGTTGGAGGTGAGCATAATAACCGTGTTACGGAAATTGATCTCCTTGCCTTCACCGTCGGTGAGCGTTCCCTTGTCGAAGACCTGGTAAAACAGGTTCATTACATCCAGGTGCGCTTTTTCGACCTCATCGAGCAGCACCACGCAATAGGGCCGTCTGCGGACTGCTTCGGTCAGCATTCCCCCCTCGCCGTAGCCCACATATCCCGGAGGAGACCCAATCAAGCGGGAAACGGTGTGTTTCTCCTGGAACTCGCTCATATTGACGCTTACAACGCTCCTTTCATCCCCGAAAAGAATATCGGCGAGCACGAGCCCGGTTTCCGTCTTACCTACACCGGAAGGTCCAACCAGCAGGAAAACACCGGCAGGCTGTTCCGGGCCTCGCAAGCCGGCCTTGGAAGCCTTGATGGCTTCGGAAACCGCGTTTATGGCCGGATCCTGTCCTTTGATCCGTTCAACCAGCAACTTTTCGAGATCAGCAACCATCGATGCCTGTTCCCGTGCCATTTTTCCCACCGGGATGCCGGTCCAGTCGCTCACCACCCTGGCCATCACATCCGGGGTCACTTCCACTGAAACGAGCCCCTCTCCGTACCTCGCCTTCTCGTAAGCGTCGCCGGCCTTGCTGAAAGCATCTCGAAGCGCCCCCATGTCAGGAATATCCTCAGATCCGTCCGGCTTGGACTGCAGCGCATCATCCAGCGCGGTTCTCGCGTCCACGAGCGCCAGCGCGGCTTCCCGTTCCTTTTCCCACGCTGCCCGCAGTTCTTCCGCCTGGCCGGTCAATTCCCCGATTTTCTTTTCCAGGTCCGGTATCCTGGTCTCATCCACCCGGGCACCGTTTAAGATATCACGCTCCAGCGCTTTCTTTTCGCGTTCGAGCGCCTGGACGGAGCGCTCTTTGTCTTCCAAATCGCCGGGCTTGGACGAAAGGCTGACTTTGACCCTCGCGCAGGCCGTATCCATGAGATCTATGGCCTTATCAGGCAAAAAACGCCCGCTTATATAGCGGTCAGCCAGCTCGGCTGCGGCTTCTATGGCGTCATCTCTGACTATGACCTTATGGGCTTTCTCGTAGCCGTCACGGATGCCGCGAAGTATAAGGGCCGAGGTCTCAACGCCCGGCTCATCGAGCTTGACCGGTTGGAAACGCCGGGCAAGAGCAGGGTCCTTTTCAAAATATTTTTTGAACTCCTTCCAGGTGGTGGCAGCACAGGTCTTGATTTCACCGCGGGCAAGAGAGGGTTTGAGGAGGTTTGCAGCATCCGAACCGCCTGCAGTTCCGCCTGCTCCCACCAGGGTGTGGGCTTCGTCGATAAACAGGACGATGGGTTTTTCACTGGCCTTGATTTCGTCCAGCACCCCCTTTAAACGCCGCTCGAACTCCCCCTTCATTCCGGCTCCGGCTTCTAAAAGACCCATGTCCAGTGCTATCAGGGAAACCCCGTTGAGCACTTCCGGCACATCACCCTCGGTTATCCTCAGGGCCAGCCCCTCGATCACCGCAGTCTTGCCCACTCCCGGCTCTCCTACCAGGATCGGGTTGTTTTTGCGGCGCCGGGCAAGAATGTCCACTATCTCCCGTATTTCCATATCTCTTCCGAACACCGCGTCTATCTTTCCATCCCTGGCCTTGGCCGTGAAATCCTCGCAATATTTGGCTATGAAGCTATCGCCCGTGCCTCCCGCGGCCTTCGCGGTCCCGGATGCGGGCTCCGATGCTCCTTCGCTTTCAGATGAAACCTTTGCAAGCTGCCAAAAATTCTTTTGCAGCTCCTCCCGGTTGACAGCACCCAGGATATCGGTATACCCCCCCTGGGCGTAGAGGGCGGGTTTGCGCAAAAAGGCGAGGAGCAGGGCTCCCGACCTGATCCGCGGCAGCCGCAGGTCCACCGAGGAAATCAACCAGGCCGCCTCGAGCAATTCCATGAGCAGCGGCGAAAAAACCGGCCGCGATGAATTTCCGGCGCGGAAGTCCTCCATAACATCGTTTACGGCCGCCTTCAAGCGTCCCTGGTCGACTCCGAAACGCGCGAGCGCCAGCGGTATGTCGGCTTTCTGATCTTCAAGGCACGACAAAAGCACGTGTTCGACTGTTACTTCATAGTGGGTGCGGTTCACGGTCAAACCAGCGGCCGCATGCAGCACCTGTGTGCAGTAACTGTTGCATTTCTCCAGCAAAGCCTTCATGTCCACGCCTATCATAGTACAATACTCCTTTGTTTATGGTCGTCCCATATTCGCCGCCTTTCGGGAAACACCGCCCGAGCGCGGCTCAGAGGTTCAGTGGATAGCCAGACATCGCAGCCGAGCGTCGACCAGCGGGATTCGCCCAGCCGCCCGGGTCCGGCCTCCCCCGGTGAAAGCACAAATTCAAGATCGAATTCCAGGGGCTGCGTGCAGTAAAAACGGACAAGCATCAGCAGCTCGTCGTGCTCGGCCAGGCCGGGCAAAAAACGGCTGAAGGTTTCCGCCTCCACCGGCCCGATGATGATTGAAATTTTTCCCATGGCATCACCGGCCTCGGAGCCGAGACGGCAATCGAGGCCAAGGGTGTTTGCCTGTCTGCCAAGGCTGCATCTCTGATCGTCAGGAATCGAGGCTGTGCGCGGCTCGCATTGCCCCACCTGCACCGGCGCGCCGATACGGTCCGCCAGCAATCCTCGAAGGCCCGCCGCCGAACGCGGAAACTGCGTCAAAAGACCGGCGGCCCTCAGCAAAGCACCAGGCTTTATAAAGGATGAATCCATCATCTCGCGGTGTCCGAGGCCCACCAGCGAATACAACCGCATCAGAACTTCACTGTTTTCTTCCTCGCATATCTGCCTGCTTAGATTGTAATGCGCATCGGCCAGCGCAAACAATACAAAAAAACCGTGGTTGAGGATATCCAGGAAATCCCTGCTTACGCTTTTGTCCTCATTCCATTCCGCTAGCAGCTCTTCGGTATAGAACGTTGGCAGAGGCGATGACGGCCCGTAGAGACCCAGGAAGGAAGCCGTGATTTCAAAGCGGCGCATGGGCTCTTTCTCCGACTCCGGCGTGATATCCTTTATTTCTACCAGGTCGGTGGGGGGGAAACCCAAGGACAGATACGGCCGCATACGCAGTTGTTCACGCATGAACTCCGCACCCTTACGCATTCCGCCCAAGCCGTATGCCTGACTCAAAAGACGCACGGCCTGTAAAAACGAAAACCGTCCGGGGGTTCTGTAAAGCTCTTCTAGCACAGAAGGCTTTGTCCTCCTACGGCCCCGCTCGTTGGGCTCTACAGCAGTATCCGGTCGCCCAGACGAATCGGCCATGTAAAACGCTCCCTGCCTAGATTGTCTTCCACGGTCAGCCTGGTGAACGAGTTGACCGCTGCATAATTACTCAAAAAAACATTCAAAACAGATCCAAAAAGGTGCATGTCCCCCTCGCCGGCAAACCCCTGCCGGTCGACCACCATTCGGATATCCTGGCCCCGGAGCAGGTGGCCCTTGACGAAGCGGTCAGCGGCGCGAACTTCCAGGCCTGAAATCGCCTCAACCCGCTGGGTGTTGGCCATAACCGTTGCCCTGTCCCTGGTTTCGGTGAAAATGTACAATTTCAGGACCGAACGGAGATTTTCGGCAGTCGCCACAGACAAGTAATTCAAAAAAAGATGGGACAATAACCGCCAGAGCAGATTTTTCCCTAGAGGCGGTTGAACCGGTGCAGTTGGAGGCCGGATATTGGAAAACTCCGCCAGCTCCGGGCTACTCCCCGTGGCGATCCGCACATCCCCAACACGAAGCGTTTCCGGAAGAGAGGCGTTGGTGCACATGATATCGATGGACAATGTTTCCAGCGCCGGCTCGGAATTTCCCCCGGGATAAGCAACCGAGAGGTGAACCTCCGCTTCGCGGTCCAGGGCCGAAAGCCTATGGTGAACCGCGTATACCGGGGCAGCCTCCACTTGAGGATTGAAAAGCTCAAAAGGCATATATTCCCGTTCCTGCACCGTGCCCTGAACGAATCCCGTAACCTTGTTCACCGAATAAATCTGATAATGGAGGGAATTTCCACCTCCAGCCCGGACAGGGTATTCGGTTCTCTTATGGTCGAGAAGTATAGGATCCGCCTGGTGCGGAAAAAGATTCAATGCTGGAGAGACAAAGAGCTGAAAATGCTCTGCCCGCATGGGCGGTATGTCATGGGGCAGGTCTGCGAATTCGAACTCGAGTGTGAAACTCGTTCCTTCACGGCTCCTCCACCTTTCCAGGGCTGTATCAAAAAAAAGGAACTTTTCAGGCAGTACGAAATATTCCTGGAGTATGCGGTAGCCTGGGAAAGACCTGGCAGGGAATGGTATCAGGGGTTCCTGTTCGCCGAAGCCGACCGGGCTGACCGCCTCCCTGCCCAAATCAACCGTTTTACCGGCTCCTGTCCTCAGCCTGACGTTGCGAAGCCTGGTGAAAAGAAGCCAGTTCCGCCTGGAAGCCTCCGGGTAGGTTCCTGCGAGGTGGAAGCGTATGGAATCGGGGGTGAAAGCGGAGGCGTCTATTCCGCTCAGATTCAATTCCATGCGCAGGAGTCCCTGTCCGCCCCCGGAGGCATTGAAATCCACAGACTCCAGGGATAACGGTGACAATTCTACATCGTAGCTGGTGGTAAACGTGCAGCGGGTACCTTCGGACTCCACCGAATCGATTTCAGTCCCCTTTGCAACCACCACAGTCTCGCGAAGGCTCCGTTTAGGCGTGAAACGTATCAACGTGGCCGAGGGAATCGGCCTCAGATAATGGGGGAAGACGAGCTGGATCAGCCCGTGAACTATTTCCGGAAAATCATCGTCCAGTTTCTCGTGGATCAGCCCGGAGAGAAAAGCAGTCCCTTCCAGGATGCGCTCCACATCGGGATCCGTCGACTGTCCGCTTAACATCGGAGCAAGGGCCGGGTGCGCGGCGGCGAATTCGGATGCCAGGTCGCGAAGGTAAGACAACTCCTGCTGGTAATATTTCTCGACCACTTTCTTACTCCAGAACGGTGATGTGTCCGTCGGGGTTAAGCACCGTTTCAAATACAACCGGCATTTCCCGCCCCTCCACGTTCACCCTGGCGTTCAGTTTGAAAGCGATCGTGAACGGGCTTTCCGGTTTGGGCTCGAAAACAACATCGACTCCCGCCAGACGCGGTTCATACTTTCCGATCACTTTTGCAATAGCCTGCTCGATTTCCGGCAGGGAATCCGGGCCGAAGGAAGCGGCGATGCCCGTAAAATCAGGCATTCCGTAATCCTCGGCTATGGGGGTGCTTCCCTGGCGGGTGTTCAAAATCTTTCCCAGGTGTTCGAGCACCGAGGAAACAGCGACCTTGGGCTCGGACTCACCCCGCCAATCGGGGTTATCCTCTATCGCCCGCAACCTTTCTAAAAGACGTCTTTCCCGCATTAGCCTTTCCGTCGTCGGAAACTTTTAAATGCAGAGACACGGAGATTTCTTCACTTTCCCCGTGCCCCTGGACCGTCAACCTAAAAAGACGTGAGGCGTAACTCACGAGCCCTGCCAATCGTCCGTGTACTCGATATTGCCGTCTGTGTATGACCAGGTGATTTTGGAGTAGGTCATGGAAACTTCCTCCATATCGTGGTACGGCCTGTTTTCCGGAAGGAATGTCATCGGAGTATACTCACGCATATTCACGATGATGGCGGATCCCATCTTGATAATAAAGTATTTTTCTTCGGTTCCGTCCGACTTGATCCTGTAGTAGTCGATTTCCACGTCGCACTGCTCACCCTTGCAGCAAGCCATGAACAGCTTGGGAGTAGCGTTATCCTTGTGCTTTGTGATTGTGAACGGGTTATGAATCCGCTGGCCTGTGGGAAGGCCCGTGTGCGTGTCTTTGGGGATCTCCACATTGTGATCCGATGCATAGATCAAAATGGTGTCCTTCTTGTCCCCGCTCTGGGTGCAGTCCCCCTTGATGTCCCCCTGGGATTTGCCTTTCACTTTCATGTATGCGGTAAGTGCCATGTCGTCCTCCTCGTTTAAGGTTTATTTGTCTTTATTCTTTATCCAGTTTACCGACAAGTGACAGCGTAAAACTCGCCCCCATATATTTGAAGTGCGGCCTGGCCTTGAGGCTGACCGAATACCATCCAGGGTCCCCGGCCACATCGCTCACCTCGATCTTGGCCATACGCAGAGGGCGCTTGCTGCGTGTGACAGGATCGGGGTTGTCCATCTCTGTTACGTACTGGCTGATCCATTTGTTGAGTTCGCGTTCCAGATCGATCCGCTCCTTCCATGTTCCGATGTTTTCACGCTGGATGACTTTGATATAATGGGCCAACCTGTTCATCACCATCATGTAGGGGAGCTGCGTGGAAAGCTTGTAATTCAACTCGGCCGCCTTACCCTCGGGAGTATCGGGAAACACTTTCGCCTTCTGTGCCGAGTTTGCAGAGAAAAAGGCGGCATTATCAGATCCCTTCCGCATGGTCAGGGCGATGAAGCCTTCTTCGGCCAACTCGTATTCCCGGCGTTCGGAAATCAGCACCTGTGTGGGTATTTTGGTCTGTGTCTGCCCCATGGCCTCGAACTGGTATAGAGGCAGGTTATCCACCTCGCCTCCTCCCTGCGGGCCTATGATATTGGCGCACCAGCGGTACTTCGCAAAGCTGTCGGTAAGGCGCGAAGCGAACGCGAACGCGGTGTTGCCCCAGCAAAAATCGCCGTTGTCCTGCGCCTGCTCGGTAAAGCTGAAGGATTTGGCCGGAACCGTGTTCGAAGAATACGGCAGCCTGAGCAGAAACTTGGGCAGGGTCAGACCCACATACCTGGAATCTTCTGATTCTCGGAACGACCGCCACTTGGTGTACTGGGGCATCTCGAAAATGGAGTGCAGGTCCTTCAAATTGGGAAGCTGCTCCCAGCTGTCTATTCCAAAAAAATCTCTTCCGGCAGCCGCGATGAAAGGCGCATGAGACATGGCGGAAACAGATGCAACATACTGCAGAAGCTGTACATCCTGCGGTCCGGGACCAAAGTCGTAATCCGCCACCATGGCACCTATGGGCTGCCCACCGAACTGCCCGTATTCAGCGGTATAGACCTGCTTGTAAAGCCCGGATTTGACAACTTCAGGTGCATCTTCAAAATCCGATAGCAGATCTTCCTTCGTAACATTAATGAATTCGACCTTGATGTTCTGGCGGAAATCGGTCCTGTCCACCAAAAACTTCAGAGAACGCCATGCGCTTTCAAGCTTTTGAAACTTTTCGTCGTGCATCACGGCATTGACCTGGGCCGTGAGGTTCTGATCAATCTCGGAGATCATATCATCCACAAGAGCCCCGGAAATCTTAGCGGCCGTCTTACGTTCCACAATTTGCTTCAAAAAAGCTTGAAGCCCCGCTTTGGTCAAGGAATATCCTTCGTCGCTTGGTTTGACCTTGGACGCCTCGACGATTTCATCCAGCAGGTTCCCCTCCGGGGCCGCCTCGGCCCCCTCGGTTTGCTGGGCTTGGACCTGTTCATCAACCATGTGACACCCTCCCTATTCTTCTATACCAAGTTCCTTGAGCAGCTTTGCTCTGGCCCCTTCATCCTTCACCAGTTCCTGTACCTTCCTGCGAAACTCAGGTACATTGGCGAGCGGCCCCTTCAGGGCTTTAAGTGCCTCCCTGAGCTCCATCAATTTCGCAAGCTCGGGAACCTTTTGAACAATCGCATCCGGTTCAAAATCCTTCAACCCGTTGAATTTGAGATTAACGGCCATCTGGGCATCCTCTTCGTTGGACAGCCGGTTCGGCACATTCAGATTCAACTCCAGCCCCTGGGCCTTGAGCACATCGTTGAAGTTGTCCTTATCCACGGACACCGGGTCACGGTCTTCCACCATGCGGTCATCCGGACTCTGGGTTAAATCACCGAGAACCATGATCTTGAGAGGTAGTTCCACCTCTTCGCTGGCGTCTCCGGTGGACGGCCGGTAGACGATGTTGACCCGCTCCTTGGGGGCTATGGATCCTTCTTGTGTCATTGAAACACCTCCTTGCTGATTGGCTGCGCCATGTTGTACCGGCAAAACACCGGCGTTTTCGAACCAATACTTCAATTGCTCTGAACGAAGTCCCCGCCGGGCACCAGCGTTCATCGCATGTTAATCCTGCCTGCCGAAATTACAAACGAAAAAATTACACTGTCAAATTCAATGCAGCGGAGGGGTGTATACGGCTTATCCTGGCTGCCAGTCTTCGAGCTTTTCCCAAATTATCCTCTCCTCCCTCACCTATAAAAGCATCCCGGGCGGAGAGCAGAATCCTTACCGCCAAGGATGGGTCCCAGGATTCAAGCCCCCTTGCATCCAGTTCATCCAACAGTTCTTCTGCAAGCGCCGAGGCCATTCCGAAGCGTTCACAACGGCACAATAGATCCACCTGGCCGAGACGCAGCCGCAGCCTCATGCTTCCGTCAGGTGCCTCCCGGATCGCACGTGAAATCAGATCAAGCGCTCCGGCCACGTCTTTCTTCAAAAAACGGGAATTGGCCTTGTCCAGGACTTCCCTGGTCGGATCATCTCCGCAGTCCTCGGGAACCTTCGATCTTCCCTTGGAATTCAAAGACGCGATCCATGCGCGGGTCTCGGCATCGGCAAAAGGAGTGGAATCTGAAAACGACAGCTGATCGAGACCCTTCAAACGGACCAGCAACATCTTTGTTTCGGCGCGAACCACTTCCAGGACGGCTGCGAAATCCTCTCCCAGCCCTTCAAACGCATTGGCGATGATACGCTGCAGATCCAGCCAGAAAATGGCTCCGGCGAAATGATCCTCGGCCCTGGTGGCCGCCTCCAGCAACTTTCCATCCGAAAGGCATGCCAACAGAGACGGTTTTACGGTGCTGTCGGGCGCCGGAATCATCGTCCGCCCCCCCTGGGCAGGCGGAAGACCTTTCACGTTGATCCAAGCCGACATTCGTGAAGCCTTCCAAGCCCACGGATCAGCAGGGTTTTCCGCCCTTCCCATGGCTGCGAAAGTCAATGCCGATTCGGCGAGCATCTTTCTGGCAGAGGAGGCATCCTCGGGAGCGTCCGTTGTCGAAGAACTGGATGACTCTGGCTCCGTTGTCTCATTTTCACCCTCGCCGGGCGAAGCGGCGGCCTGATGGGCTACGGAGGATTCTTCCTTTTCACTTCGTTTTTCGGTCAATGTGTCCAGAATCGAGACAAGCTCACGCATCGGAGATAAATCGGGCAGAAGCTCCCCGAGCGCCTCATCCAGTTTTTTGATATTGGCGGCAGCCTCGGCGCATTCGGCAGGGGGAACAGGCCCATTGCCCGGACGGGTCTTGAGCCATGCCAGGACTTTTTCCTCCCACCAGGAAAACACGTTCATCCGGCCCCTCAAACGCTTTTTAGGCGGATAGCCATCCTCCCAGAACGTGGCGACCATGTCGTTCAGCACCCTGGATCCCATGGATAGGCCCTCGAAATCCTGAACGTGCATTAACCCCACCGACATATAGGCTGCCGCGAGAAAATCTTTGGATTTGTTTTCGATTATGTCGGTGGCCAGATCGACCACGTGCCCCCAGTCAACCTCCTCGGCCTGGGTCACTGATGTCAGCTTGTCTATTTCGGCCTGAAGCTGCTCGTAGACTGGATCATAACGGGCTTCCCGCCCGGCGGGGCAAGAGCCTGGAATGGGGGTGAAACCAATCTCTGAGAGATTCATCCTTGATTTCTCCAATTGGAGGCATAAACCCTCAAAGTTGAAGGCACGGAAACAAATTGCAAAGCACGTCTGGAAAGAAGGCGCTAGGAAACAGCGATGTTTTTACCATCCATACAAGGCGATTGCAATATAAAAACCAGGCCACGAATCACCGTCCAGTGCCAGCCCCTTCCGACTTTCCGCCTGATGAGGCTGTTTATGGACTTAACCTGTCTATATGCTGTATAATCGTTAAAAAACGATCAAAACATCCGTCCCGGGGTACAGTTATAATGGCACGATCTTTCAAGGAAATGGATTTCGATTTCAGGCACCTGGAGGTTTTTTCCAAAGTCGTCGAGCTTAAGAGTTTTTCCAAAGCCGCAGACTCCATCGGCCTGGCGCAGGCGTCTGTCAGCGAAAAAGTGGCAAACCTCGAAGAACGAATCGGAGCGAAACTGCTGGACCGCCTCGGCCGCCAAGTCACCACAACCCGGGCCGGAGACCTGTTATATGCTCATGCCACCCGCATGCTTGAAATGAAAAAGTTTGCCTGCCTTGAATTGAGAGATTTCCTGGGCCTGACCGGTGGCGAAGTGTGCGCCGGGGCCAGCACAATACCTGGCGAATACATCATTCCCGGACTGCTCGGGGAACTGAAATTGCTGGAGCCTGGAATAAATCTCGATTTAACCATTGCCGGAAGCGGCGAAATCACAAGAAGGGTCATCGAAGGCCGGATAGAATTCGGAGTCATAGGCTCCATCCCTTCGGACGCCAACCTTCTGGTCAACCAGCTGTGGAAAGACGAGCTTGTTGTCGTGGTCCCGGCGGGGCACCACCTGGCACGATCAGCGGAAATCTCTCATTCGGACTTCTGCGCCGAGCGCTTCATTTTCCGGGAACCCGGTTCCGGAACGCTTAAAACCATACAGGGGCATCTCGAACGGGCCGGCCTGCCGACCCTGGAAACACTCCGGCCCGCCGCCCGCCTGGGAAGCTCCACTGCGGTCAAAGAAGCCATAAAAGCCGGAGCAGGCATTTCTATCCTCTCCTCACACGCCGTCAAAACCGAATTGAAAGCGGGAGTCCTCTGTGTATGCAGAATTGCAGGACTTTCGATGACAAGGCATTTTATTTTGATCCGAGACAGGCGGAGAACAGTTTCTCCTCTCTGTAACTCCGTGCTTCGTTTCATCACGGAAACAGCTACCCGAGCTGAGCACTGAACCTGGATTCTTACTCGGTTGATCTGGGGTTTTGTCGCCCAGAATGCCTAAGCTATCAGCCATCAGCTGGGCGGAAAAAAAGAACTACTTCAAGAACGGCCGACCCCGACGCCGATCCGTGTACGGCAGCCGCGTAGAGACGGGGACGGGGGGTTCGCTGCGGGAGATTCATCGGGGGAGATGGCAGGTCGAGCGGGGAGCTCCAGGGCAA
>CAYXDR010000025.1:0-15344 GCA_964463515.1 uncultured Desulfobacteraceae bacterium
CATCGATTCGACCATAACAAGCTGTCTCCGCGTTGTAAAAATGGCGTTTCAACAGCTGGAACACAAACCAGATCGTCACGGCCTGGACTGCCAGCGAAAAGGCCGACAGAATCCAGTAAAACGCGCCGAACTTGTCTATGAGACCTACGGCTACGAGCCCGTGATTTATAAAAAAATGCAAGATAACACCGGTAGCCACACCGGGGCAGATAAGAGCCCAGGAGCCCGGTGAGTTTTCCGAACCGCCGGTCACGTAGCGCCGGAAGTAGCCGTGACGGCGGAGAACCACCCACCCCAGGAGCAGAAAGGCAATCTGCGCAGATAAAAAGGTTGCCAAAAGCTCCAAGTTTCCAATCGCCGTTGCATGATCACCAAGGTGAATATGCGCCCCGTGTCCCTGGCGCATAAGTGCTATTGCAAGCACGGTTAAAATAGGAACGCCGATCCAAAGTGTCGGTGCGCTTTCCGTGCTGGCCCCGCCTTCCATCATTGCCCGCATGCCCAATACCAGTTTCACCGCTCCTATCATGAGAGAGGCCACAATAAAAAACCTTGCAAGAAGATATGAGACTCCTACGATCCAGTGAGTTTGGCTGAAGGCCGCCGGCGCCGCGAGCCCGACTCCAACCATGGCAAAGGCGAAAGACGGAAGCAGTTGGGCGAAGCTGTTGTTGAGGGTGCAGTCAAACCCTCCACCGGCCAGAACACGTCCAAAGAAATCACCGAGCAGACGCAACGCCCATATCCCCACGGCCAAGAAAGCAAGCAGTGCCAGGGGGAAGAGCCATTCTACCATCGACCACAGCCGGGGCACAAAAACCATTCCTAGAATAAAGCCTACATTGATAGTCATTGCCGTTGTCAAGGGCAGGGCAAGAAGTTGAGTCTCTGCGTTTCCAGAGCGCAGTGCCCGGCCTGTAGGAGTTTTGGCAAAGATTCGGAATTCGGAAAAATTCCATAACAACAGCCTGAAATGAAGAGCCGCGAAAAATCCAACACCCATAACTGCAATCACGACCCCGATTCGCATCATCCAACCACCGGAGACGAGGGCCTCCAGAATATCTTCGTATACAGGGACGGGACGATCCGGGTGAGGAACCCAGAACATCAACCAGACAAAGAAATTTGCAGAAAGGCCTCCCGCCCCCAGGGCGGAAAGAAAATAGAGTGGTGAATAGTTTTCTCCGCACCGGTATTTCATCAGTAAAGCCATCATTAAACCTCCTTTAATGGCCGGCAGTTTCGATTTTGTTGATTGTGATTTCAGCCCCATCGAGAATGTCTCCTACGATGTCAGTCCAGCCAAGGGGCATTATGTGAACACCTTGGAATTTGGACTTATGTTTTGCGATAAATCTCCCTGTCATTTCGGCGGCTTTCTTTTTGCGGTCAGCGGGTTGCACCGAACCTATTTCATCGATCCATTGCTCGGGTACTGTGATGCCGGATACATTCCGGTTCATGAATGCACCCATGGCCGGGGACTTGAGTAGCACTACACCCATCTGAACGGGGCATTTGAAATTTTCTGTTTTTCTAATAAATTCATCCACAGTTCTGTCGTCGTATACCGCTTGGGTTTGAAAAAACTGCGCTCCGGCTTCGATCTTCTTCTCCATTTTTATCAGCTGGAGATCAAGAGGCTCGAAATTGGGATTGACAACCGCGCCTATAAATACTTCCGGTTTGCTGACAAGTTCGTTGCCTACCATATCATACCCCTTCTGGAGCTGCTCAGCGATTTTCAACAACTGGACCGAGTCCAGGTCAAAAACCGTCTTGGCCTCCTTATGGTCGCCCAGCCTTGTATGATCCCCTGTCAGAAGGAGCATGTTGTCTATACCTAAAGAGTAGGCTGTCAGGATTTCGGATTGAAGCGCAATGCGGTTCCTGTCCCTGCATGTGATTTGATAAATGGGTTCAAAGCCTCTTTCCTTCAATCGGACGCTGGCTGCAAGGGAGCCAAGCTTCATAACCGCACTCTGGTTATCGGTTACATTTACGGCGTGTATGAATTCCTGCATCTGTTCGGCTTCCCGGAGACACGATGGTTTGATTTTTTTGTCTCTGGGTATCGCTCCCTTAATGGGCCCGACTTCACCTGTAACTACAAACGTGCCTTTATCGAATAAAGAGCTCAGTTTCATTGAAGCATCTCCTTGATCCAATCTATGACGGTTTCCATCATCCTTATATTATTCACTGTTGTTAACACTCACAGTTCCGTCCATCGAACAGAAAACAGCATTATGGGCTGTAACTTTCAATGTCCTCGGACGGCTCCATTTCGCATGGTTTTTGGGCGCTTGATAAGGTCTGAGCAAATCCAGGCGGCCCAATTTGTTAAGGCGGTCATAAATCAGTATCCATCCACAGTCTCTGTCAGGATCCACTTCGCATTTTCCATTTTCAGCGCCTCCGCACGGCCCGTTGAGAAGACCTTTTGCGCATAAAGTCAGCGGGCATAGTCCCCCAGTGCTTTCGATGATGCATTCACCGCAAAGAGAGCAGTATTCATTGATCTCAGAATCAGACACTGTTTCGCCTCCGAATACCGTGTCGCAGCCGGGGTGAACGACGCCTCCGTCGGTGGCATCGATGACTGTGTGAACACCCTGACCGCAGGCCAGCACCAGGAATGAATCCGCCCTGTCTACTTCCAGGGCGAAATCCTCGGAGAGCACCTTCCTGGTGTGGTCGAGCTTGCAGAGGGAGGTTCCCGGAGAGCCGGGTACGGTGTATCCCGCCACAGTGACGCCCCTCCTTTCGAGCCGTTCGGCCATGAGTTTTGTTTCCTCTTCACCGCCGGAATGACATTTCCATGCACAGTTGTTGCACCCGATTACAAAGACTTTCTCGCCGGGTTCTATATGCGAAACGATTTCGTCTATAGGTTTTTGAATCGTAGCATGCACAGTGGTTCCTCCATTTTAAATGAAAAGGTTTTTTCCAATTAAATCACCTGGGCATCGCGAAATTTTTATGGCTTGGCCTGATCTCGCACATGAGCAATAGCTGCAATCAAAAGTCGTGCCATGTAGAGGGATAAAATGGTCCTATTGGCATCAGTGTATAACTTGCTTGAATTATAAAAAAATATTGTATGGCCTTAGCTTGAATCAAAAATTGCACTTTGTGTGAAGACCTGAAAGCGTTACTGTTCAATGACGGTAACGGTAATATCGTTACCGTAACGTTATCCAGGAGTGTTTTGATAGTTCATTTTAAATTATTGCGTTGCTTCAGAGCGCAAAATTTTCTATAATATATCAATTTTTTAAGTGTGAGGAGGTCGTAAAAAGAGCGGATTATGAGCGCCAAAATCGAAACAGTATTTGTTCTGGGCTTGGGTAAGGTAGGCAGCTTGGCGGCCACACTTCTGCACGAGACAGGTTTCAACGTGAGAGCGGCGGATCTCATTGATCAACCCTCCATGCCCTTTCCGGTGGAGAAATCCGATTTCGGAAAACCGGATAAGTTGAAAGACCTTTTAAAGGGATTCGACGCGGTCGTGTCCTGCCTTCCCTACAATTTTAACATCGGCGTGGCTTCGACAGCCCATGAATTGGGTGTTCATTATTTCGATCTTACGGAAGATGTGCCTACGACCAAGGCCATCATGGAAATGAGTGATACGGCACAGGCGATCATGGCGCCGCAGTGCGGCCTTGCTCCCGGATTCGTCGGAATCATGGGTGCTTCGATGGCCGGGGAATTCGACCGTATCAGGAGTATTAAACTTCGAGTAGGTGCGCTTCCTCAACATCCGACAGGGCTTCTGGGATATGCGTTCAATTGGTCCCCGGAAGGGGTTGTTAACGAGTATCTCAACGACTGCGAGGTAATAGAGGACGGGGAGGTCAAGTGGGTGTCGCCCCTGGAATGGCTGGAGACGATCGTAATAAACGGCGTGCAGCTTGAATGTTTTACAACTTCGGGAGGCCTGGGCACAATGTGCGAGACCTACAAGGGACGAGTCGAAAATCTTGATTACCGGACGATACGGTATCCCGGGCATGCAAAATTAATGAATTTCTTTTTCCACGAGCTTTTGATGCGGACCGACCGGAAACGGGCAGGGGAAATCCTTGTTAATGCAAAGCCTCCGGTGACAGAGGATGTTGTTTATATCCATGTATCCGTGGAGGGGTGGAAGAAGGAATCTCTTTCCAGGGATGAATTTGTCAGGGCTTACTATCCCCTGGAAATAGCAGGGAAAAAGTGGCGTGCCATTTCATGGACGACCGCGGCCTCCCTGTGCGCCGTTGTGGAAATGGTGAATGACGGGGTGCTGCCCGCAAGGGGCTTTCTCAGGCAGGAAGCTGTGCCGATCTCTGAATTTTTGAAAACTGCAAACGGTCGTCTTTATTCCGGCCTGCCCCATGGGGGGAGGGGGAGCTTTTAAAAAAATCTTGACACAGAGTGTGTTCTGCGTGTAAAGGTCATTTTCATGAAGACAGAAACCTCTACATTTTGTGTTTTCAAAAGAAGAAACTGGTGGTGGCGCGGTTCCTTTCTGGAAGTGCGCCTGCACCCTATGTAAGTTTATGATTTAAAATTTCAGACCGCAGGCATCTCTTCCAGAGAGCCTGCGGTTTTTTATGTGTAATGGCCGCAGGGTTTAATGAACCCGGCGGCCGTTTTTTTTGTGCCTGGTGAAAATCTGTTTGGATGGTTGATCATGAAAGTAAAACCCGATTTTGATGCATTCCTGAGGCTCGCTTCCTGCGGAAACCTGATTCCGGTTTACTGTGATCTGGCTGCAGACATGGAAACACCTGTCTCGCTATACATGAGGATAAAAGATATGGCGGGTTCATTTTTGCTGGAGAGTGCGGAGACGGGAGGAAGATGGGGTCAATACAGCTACCTGGGTTACAAACCCTTTTTGAGCGTTTCGTTTAGAAATGGACTTGCCGAGGTGCATAAAGGCATGGGATGCCCGGTTGTTGAAAAGGCATCCGATCCGATACTGACTCTGCGGAAAATCATGAAAAAATTCCATCCAGTGAGGATGGAAGGGCTGCCCCCTTTCCAGGGAGGTCTCGTCGGGTTCCTGGGCTATGACCTGGTGCGCTGGTGGGAACGCGTCCCAGGATGCAGGGCGCCTGAAGGCAAAAGAGATGAGGCTGTTTTCGTGGCCCCGGAGCGCATGGTTGTTTTCAACCATTTTACCGACCGGGCGGCGGTGATTTCATTCGCGCGGCTTGAAGACGGCTGTGACCCTGGCGCTGCATACCGAAGGGCATGCGAAGAAATCGAAGCTACACTCACGGATTTAAGGCGTCCGGTCTCCCAGGACAAGAGGCATGAATCTTTGGATGTCGGTTCGTTCGAGGCCTCAACGACGAAAGAGGCTTTCTGCGAAAAGGTGCAGAAAGCCAAGGAATACCTTTATGCCGGGGACGCCATGCAGATCGTTCTCTCCCAGAGCTTCGACGCCGAAGTGAGCGGAGATGTGTTTCCGCTCTACCGTGCACTCAGGGCCATGAACCCGTCCCCGTACATGTTTTATCTGAATCTCGGAGACCACAGGCTGGTTGGTTCATCCCCTGAAATCCTGGCCCGGCTGACAGAGGGAAAGATCGAGCTGCGCCCGATTGCCGGGACCCGCCCCAGGGGAACCGATTCTTTTTCGGACATCGAGCTCGAACGCGAACTTCTTGCCGATGCCAAGGAGAGAGCCGAACACCTGATGCTTGTAGATCTGGGAAGGAACGATGCGGGCAAAGTCGCCAGGGCCGGATCTGTCACTGTTCCCCGTTTTATGGAAGTCGAACGCTACAGTCATGTCATGCACCTGGTTTCCCGGGTGGAAGCAGAGCTTGCCGAGGGCAGGGATTGTTTCGATCTATTGATGTCGTCCTTCCCAGCCGGCACCGTAAGTGGGGCACCGAAGGTCAGGGCCATGGAAATAATAGCAGAGCTGGAGAATTCTCCGCGGGGCCCTTATGCAGGCGCTGCGGGTTACTTCGGATTCAACGGGTGTATGGATCTGTGCATCACCATCCGGACGATTGCAGTCTGGAGGAATTTGTTGTCCGTGCAGGCCGGTGCCGGCATCGTAGCTGATTCCGTCCCGGAACGGGAATACGAAGAAACCCTTAGAAAAGCGGCAGCCATGCTTAGGGCCGTGGAAGAGGTGGGCGATGGAAACGGTGGCATGCATAGACAATTATGATTCCTTTACATACAACCTGGTACAAATGATCCAGTTTGCCGGCTTCGATACCTGTGTTTTCAGAAACGACGCTGTGACGATAAAGGAAATCGAGCGTAGGCGGCCATTTGCACTTGTTATATCCCCGGGGCCTGGAAGGCCTGAATCAGCCGGCATTTCCATGGATGCGGTCCGGTATTTTGCAGAGAAGATACCGATTCTCGGCGTTTGCCTCGGTCATCAAGTAATAGCGCGGGCGTTCGGCGGAAACGTATCCCTTGCCTGCAGGGTCATGCACGGAAAAATCTCACGCGTACATCACAACAGGGAAGGGCTCTACAGGGATGTGAATGAGCCGTTCGAGGCGGTCCGTTATCATTCCCTGATGGTGGAGAGTGCAGACCTGCCTTCCTGCTTTCGCATTACGGCGTGGACCGAAAAGGGAGAAATAATGGGAATAGGACACAGGAAACTCCGGGTGGAGGGCGTTCAGTTTCATCCGGAGTCGGTTTTAACAATACACGGCAGTAGAATTCTTGCCAATTTTTTCAGCCAAAGCGAAAAGGAGATGAAGTTATGATTAGACAAGCCATAGCAAAAGCGGTCAAGGGGGAAGACCTGGGGGAGCTGTTGACCATGGGAGCCATGGAGGAAATAATGACCGGCTCGGCTACCCCTGCTCAGATCGGAGCCTTTCTATCAGCCATGCGCATGAAAGGGGAGACCGTCGAAGAACTCACCGGGGCCGCCCGCATCATGCGTGCAAAATCGGTGAAGTTGAACCTCGACAACGGAATGGTCACCATGGACCGAGACGAAATCAACGTGGACAGGGAGACCGTACTCGATACATGCGGTACGGGAGGAGACGGGACCAGGACCTTCAACATCTCCACCACTTCGGCTTTCGTGGTGGCCGGACAAGGAGTGAAGGTGGCAAAACACGGGAACAGGGCCGTTTCAAGCCAGTGCGGAAGCGCCGATGTGCTGGAAGAGCTGGGAGTCAACCTCGATGTATCCACGACAGATGTGGAAAGATCCATCGCGGAAATAGGGATAGGTTTCTTGTATGCTCCTCTCTTTCACGGGGCCATGAAATACGCTGCCGGGCCCAGGCGCGAGATGGGGGTTCGAACGCTGTTTAATCTGCTGGGTCCATTGACAAATCCCGCAGGTGCATCCGTTCAGGTCCTGGGTGTTTACGACCAGGGCCTGACAGAAAAAGTGGCTGCGGTGCTTCATAATTTGGGAAGCCGCGAGGCTTTCGTTGTCTGCGGGGAGGGAACTTTCGATGAAATCAGCGTTTGCGGGCCCACGGTCGTGTCTCACCTCAAGGATGGCCAGATAACAACTTCCAGAATGACACCGGCAGATTTCGGCATGAAAGTGTATCGCCCGGAGGAAATTCAAGGCGGCTCCGCACGGCGCAATGCAGAAATCGTCCGCGAAGTTTTGGGCGGAGGGAAGGGCGCCAAGCGCGATATCGTGCTCATGAATGCCGCAGCCGCTTTTGTCGCGGCCGGCTGTGCAGAGAACTTTGCGGCGGGAATAGAGATTGCGGCAGAGAGCATCGATTCGGGCCGCGCTGGGGCCAAACTGGATGATCTGGTTGCTTTTACACAGCAGTGCAAACCTTTTGTGATAGATTCGGCCGAGGCGATGCGTAATGTTCCCGGTGCTTCGTGATATTCTTGCCGCTAAACAGCGGGAGTTGCAGAAAAGCCGGGAGTTTTTACACACAGGCCGGTTAAGCGGCTTTGAGACAAGGGATTTCAGGCAGGCCGTGCACAAGCCGCGTCGGGTAGGTGTCATCGCGGAGATCAAGAAGGCATCTCCTTCTGCCGGGGATATTCGAAGGAACGCCGACCCGGTTCAGATAGCCCTTTCATACCAGAGGGCAGGAGCCTGTGCTGTGTCTGTGGTGACCGACAAGGAATTTTTCAAGGGATCCCTTGAATCTCTTTCGGCGGTTCGTGATGCTGTGACTATACCGGTGTTGAGAAAAGACTTTATCATAGATGAGTCTCAAATATATGAATCGCTGGAATTGGGAGCAGATGCCGTTCTTCTTATCTCAAGTATTGTTTCATCCCATAGATTGAAGGGGTTTTTAACTCTGTGCCGCCGTTTAAATATCGCCGCGGTCACCGAGGTGCATTCGGAAGAAGATATGGAAAAGGCCGCCTTATGCGGATCTGACATAATCGGCATTAACAATCGTAATCTCTCCACTTTCGAGGTTTCCCTCGAAACCACCCTGAGACTGGCCGCCAGGGCCCCGGCGGGATGCTGTCTTATCAGCGAGAGCGGAATTCGGACAACCGGCGATATGAAATTTGTGCGAGATGCCGGCGTTTGCGCAGTCCTGGTTGGAACTGCGCTGATGGACAGCCCGAACCCGGGCGAGGCGGCCGAAATGCTGGTTAAAGCCGGAGCCGTGAGAGGGAAAGGAAAACGTTATGCTCAGAGTTAAGATATGCGGCATAACGCGGATGGAAGATGCACTGGAGGCGGTAAGGCTAGGGTTTGATTCCCTTGGCTTCATATTCGCGCCCGGGCCCAGGAGAATAGACCCGGATAATGCCAGGGCCATAATCGCCGCCATTCCCCCTTTTGTTACTTCGGTGGGCGTTTTCATGGATGAAGAGGCTTACTTCGTGCATCATTTGGTAGAGTACTGCGGCCTTGACCTGGTTCAGTTTCATGGGGATGTTCCTCCGGAATTCTGTGCAGGTTTTTTCCCCAGAAGCATCAAAAGCATCAGCCTCCATGACCACCTGGCTCTTGCCCAGGCTGAATCTTACCGGGGAACAGTTCGCGCTCTTCACTTCGATTCACATGCTCCGGGCGGTGGTGGCGGCACGGGGATCCGCTGCGACTGGAACCTGGCCCGTAATGGGATTTTTTTGGGGCTGCCGGTGATTCTGGCCGGCGGCCTTGATCCTGACAGCGCGGTGGAAGCCTTGACCAAACTGGGACCTTATGCAGTCGATGTGAACAGCGGAGTTGAAGAAAGCCCGGGAGTCAAGAGCCACGTACTCATGAGAAGACTTGCAGCCAATTTGGAAAAGGCAGGGAAGGGAATAAAGAGATGATAAGAAGCAGTGGATATCATGGTGAACTCGGCGGGTGCTTCGTGCCGGAGATTTTAATGTCTGTGTTGGATCATCTTGCCCTTGTTTTCGAGTCTGCTGTAAAGGACCCGGTGTTTTTAGAGCATTTCGAAGAGGTTATGTCAACATATTCATGCAGGCCCACACCGCTTACCTATGCAGAAAATCTTACTGAATACCTCGGCGGTCCCCGTGTCTATATCAAGCGGGAGGACTTGAACCATTCGGGGGCTCACAAGCTTAACAATGTTATAGGCCAGGGCCTGTTGGTCAAGCAGATGGGCAAAGACCGCGTTATTGCAGAAACCGGTGCTGGTCAGCACGGAGTGGCGGTTGCGACCATGGCTGCGAAATTTAATTTGAAATGCACTATTTATATGGGAAAAACCGATATATCCCGGCAGAGGCCGAATGTATTCTGGATGGAGCAGCTCGGAGCTGAGGTGGTAGCAGTGGATGAAGGAAGCGGGACACTAAAAGATGCCATAAACGCTGCACTCAGGGACTGGAGCGGAAGTGCGGCCGAAACGCATTACGTGCTGGGAACCGCATGTGGTCCACATCCTTTTCCGGAGATGGTGATGTTTTTTCAGTCCGTCATCGGTAAGGAAACCAGACGCCGCATATTGGAGCTGGAAAGGTGCCTGCCTCGCCGTGTCTATGCATGCGCCGGTGGGGGATCCAATGCGCTCGGGGCTTTCGGCTCCTTTCTCGAAGATGATGTCGACCTTGTAGCTGTGGAGGCGGGAGGCCTGGGAAAAGATTCCGGCATGCATGCATCGCGGCTTGCATGGGGGGCGGGTTCGGTGGGTGTCGCCCAGGGCTACAAAACCTATTTCCTCCAGAACCCTGATGGGCAGATGAAGGGCACCCACAGCGTGGCCGCGGGGCTGGACTATGTAGGCATATCTCCCATTCTTGCCTCGCTCTGGGAGTCCGGGAGAATACGATGTGAAGCTGCAACTGACAGCGAAGTTGTCGAAGCCTTCAAACTCACGGCGAAAAAGGAAGGGCTTCTTCCCGCCCTGGAATCGAGTCATGCATTCGCGCAGGCATTTAAGGAAGCCCCCGGCCTTCCGTCCGACGCTTCAATCGTTATCATAATGTCCGGCAGGGGGGATAAAGATATCTTCACCGTGGCAGAAGCCTTTAAGGACTCTGCTTGGAGACGGTTCATCATAGAAAAGGGGGATTCTTACCGTGATTGAGGAATATATTCATCGGAAATTAGCCGAGGAGCCCATAGTCTTGATGACACACCTGGTGCTGGGTTATCCTTCCTTTGAAGCAAGTGTTCGGATCGTGGAGGTTATGGTGGAGGAAGGGGTGGATGTTGTAGAGCTTCAGATGCCTTTTTCCGAGCCATTGGCAGACGGCCCAGTAATATCGGGGGCGAACCACAAGGCGCTTGAATCCGGTGCCAGCGTGGATCTCTGTCTCGATTATGCAGCCCGTATAGCAAGGTCTTTCCCCACGCCCTTTCTCCTAATGACCTATTATAACTTGGTGTTTCAAAGGGGCATATCACGATTTGCCTCGGATCTCGCCGAAAGGAGACTGGCTGGATCTATCGTCCCCGATCTGCCTCCTGAGGAGGGCGCTGAATATCTCGATGCGATGCACGGTGAGGGTCTTTCCCCGATCCTGTTTTTTTCTCCCACCACAAGCAGTGTGAGGATGCGTCAAATTTCTGCGCTGGCAGGAGGGTTCATCTACTGCGTCGCCCGTGGGGGAGTGACCGGTACGGCCACCTCCTTTAATTTTTCGGCAAAACAGTATTTGGCTCGGTGCCGTGCTGCCGCCGGTTTACCGATCGCTGTTGGCTTCGGCATTAATTCAGCGCGGGATATCCAATTCTTATGCGGAAAAGCTGATATTGCCGTGATAGGTACCGGGGTGATCAGGGCCTTTGAAAACGGCGGTTTTTCCGGCATACGCATGCTGCTTCGGGAACTGAAAAATTCGTGAAGGATACGAGAAAAGCTGGCCGCCGGGTGAATTATGTTGACACTTCAGCCCCGGTGCAGGTAAAACGCACACTCCTTCGACGCCTTTGGCGTTGGGAAAAAATTCTAGGAAGGCTGGAGGAAAAACCTCCGTTTTTAATATATGCCGAAAGTGGCTGAAGAATTGATGGCCTATTGTACGAAATGCCGATTGGATCTTATGCATGTGATTGTTTCCATGAATGGAGAAGCCATTGCAAAGACCCAGTGCAAGAGTTGTGGTGGCGTTCACATGTACCGTCCTGCGAAAAACAGCGAAAATTCTAATTCTTCCGCCAAAGTGCGGCGAACACGGAAACGTACGGAGACGGGGAAAGGAAATTCCGGAAAACGTGCGGCTGAAAGTTCAAGTCGATGGAAGGATCTGGTTTCGGGTTTTGATCCGAATGAGCACCGCAGTTATCGAATGCAGGAATATTTCGAGGAAGGTGAATTGATCTCTCATAAGGCTTTTGGAGCTGGAGTAGTTATCGATGTGCGTAGCCCGGAAAAGATAGAAGTTCTTTTCGAGGAGGGAATCAAGCTGCTGGCGCAGGGAAGGTGAGCGGCCGGTTTTCAGTGCCGAACTTCTGCTTTTTCACTTCACCGCTTTCGGAGGACGCGGCGGTTTCAGGCGCAGGGCAAGAGGAATGCATGCCAGCAGCAAGCCGCTCATCAAAAGCCAGACCGGGCGGTATGTGTGGTGGATGTCGTAAAAAAGGCCTGTCAGAATTGGTCCTGCTGTGGTCCCGAGCATCATGGCTGCCATCGAGGCGCCCTGGATCGCCCCGAATGCTTTCCTCCCGAAATAATCGGCCTGCATCGTTACCCTCAGTGTTATTAATCCCCCGCTTCCAGGGCCAAAGCACAGAGCGAAAAACAACGCATCCGAGAAGTGATCCAGCCTTGCAAGTATCAACAGGCCGATTGCCTGTATTGCCAGGGCAAAACAAAAAAGATAACGGCTGTTGATTCGGTCGGTCAAAAACCCGAGGCCGAACCTCCCGGCCGTGCTCACCAGAACGAGTACCGCTGCGATAAGCGCGGCACTGCTTCGAGGCATCTCAACGCTCAGTAAATAGGGCATCACATGGACCATCACCGCATTCAAAATACCTCCGGAAATGGTTACAGCAGCTGTCATCAACCAGAAGGTAGCTGTCCTTGCAGCCTGCCCTGCAGTGTATTCGTAGCGCCTTTCAAAACCGGAAGCGCCTTCCTGACGACAGACTGAGTCTGCAGACGTCTCCGGTTGTCTGCCGTCGGGTTTCATTCGGTATCGCTCAGGGTCGTGCCTCACAAAAAATGCACAAGGAAGGCATATGAAAACGGTTCCGAAGGCGAGGATCAAAAGCGTGTTCCGCCAGCCGTAGCAGCCGATCAAACGGTTTACCAGGTACACCAGCGCTCCGCCGAGGCCGATTGACCCTGAAAGGATTCCCATGGCCAGTCCGCGTTTCCTGTGGAACCAGTTCGTGACCGCCGCCCAGCCTGGGATGGGAACCATCAGGCTTACCCCGATGGAGATAAACACAAAAAATGTATAGAAAGACCAGAGGGAATCTATACGGCTGAAAAGGTAGAAGCCCAGCCCTGTCATCAGGGTGCCGAGCACCAGGATTCTGCGGGATCCCCAGCGGTCGGCCGCCACTCCTATCAACGGTGAGATAATGCCACCTTCGACGTTTCTCAGGGATGCGGCAAAAGAGGTTGCTGCATAACTCCAACCGAATTCTTCCACGATCGGATTGAAGAAAACCGTAAAGCTGTAATAGAAAGCACCCGCACCCCAAAAATGGATGATGCTTGTTGCGGCGAGAACCCACCAACCATAAAAAATTCCGGCCATCGCGGACAAACTATCCCCTGAGAGATAAAATCCCAGATAAATTTCGTAAGAATCTAATGCTTCTTATAGAGCGGTGACATATCCCGGAGCGTTTTAACCACGTTTCTTAATGCAGTTAGAAACCGGTCAATATCCCCGGTGGTATTGTCGATACCCCACGACAGAACCAAAGTGCCCTGTGCATCGGCATGGCTCAAGCCAAGGGAAAGCAGCACATGACTTGCACGCAGCGAACCTGTGGCGCATGCGGATTTCGTAGACACTGCCACCCCGTCCTCATCCAGCATTAGCATTACGCTTTCGCCCTCAATGTATTTCAATGAAATATTTAAAAGATTAGGAAGGCTGTGATCGAGATTTGTATTGATGATATATTCGTCTACGTAGCCTGGCAATTGCTGGATTAAGTATTCCTTCAAGGCATCTAGTTGCTTCCTCCGCTCGTCCATGTCACGCAAAGCCAGTTCGGCCGCTTTTCCCATGCCGACTATGCCCACGAGATTTTCGGTTCCCGCTCTCTTGTTGTTCTCTTGAACACCGCCGTCAAGTAATGGGAACACCCTTGTGCCGCGCCGGATATAGAGGCCTCCAACGCCGGTAGGGCCATAAAAGGTGTTAGAAGCAAAACTGACGAGGTCCGCATTCAACTCTGAAACATCAACTGGCACGACCCCAACCGAATCAACGGCATCTGTATGAAAAATCACCTTTTTCCGGCGTGTTATTTCACCTATCTCGGCTATTGGCTGAATTGTACCTGTTTCATTGTTGCTATGCATCACCGATACTAGTATCGTTTCGTCGGTGATGGCATTTTCTACATCTTGAGGGTTCACGCGGCCTGACTCATCGACGGACAGGGAAGTTACACCGAAGTCCTGGGAAGCAAGCCGCTTAAGGCTTCGAATCACAGCATTGTGTTCGATATTGGTGGTCACGATATGGTTGCCTTTTTCACTGTTGGCGATTGCAACCCCCTTTACGGCGTGATTCACTGCTTCGGTACCGCCTGAAGTGAATACGATTTCCTTTGGATGTCCAGCATTGACGAGGCGGGCTACTGATTCACGCGACTTTTCCAGCTGCCTTGCGGCTTCCTCCCCTGCGGTATGTTGGCTCGATGGATTCTGGAAGTCACTGTTTATTACTTCAATCATCACTTCTTTAACTTCCGGAAGGAGAGGATTAAACGATATATGATCAAGATTTATGATTGCCATTGCTTGTCCTTTTCTATTTACTCGTTTTTTAATAAATAAAAGCTTTTCCGGTCTCAAATGACAGGTGCTGGAATATCAATTTCACAAAATATCAGTGTTCTTCTGTGAGATCCCTTTGGCATGCTGCACAAAACGGCTTGGAAGGATCGATCTCCACGTCGCAGTAGGGACAATAACACTTGTCCCCTCCCACGTGTTCATGCAGTTCCTTTCTTTGGGGTTCAGGGCGTGTTATACCCAATTTTTTGTCCTCATAATTCTGGATCGCCACCTGGAGTGCATCGGCACCGAGATTTGAGCAATGAAGCTTGTTTTTAGGAAGCCCTTCCAAAGCCTCAGCTACATCTTTATTTGTAATTTTCTTGGCTTCTTCGATGCTTTTACCCTTTGCAAGCTCGGTCAACATGCTGGAAACCGCGATGGCTGATCCGCAACCGAACGTTTGAAACTTGATATCTGATATTATATCGTTTTCCACCGTCAAATAAATGGTCATCATGTCTCCGCACAGCGGGTTTCCAACCTCACCGACCCCGTCGGCATCTTGTATTACACCGACATTGCGGGGATTTTTGAAATGGTCCATCACAACTTCGTTATACATTATATAATCCTCCACTGGGTTGATTTCAGTTTAACGCAATTTTTAGCAATAATCGGATCATTAACAGAGATTTCAGTGTGAAGTCAAGGATTCACCGTTAGCACTGCTCTACCCGCCGGGATGAGCACAGGGTGTGCAGTGCTGGCTGCTTCAGCCATGCGGGCAAGTTGTATTTGCATGATTGGTCGAGGCCGTCAAAATTGTGTTGACAATGGGCAATGGAGATGTAAAATAAAGCTTTCCGTGCGGGAATAGCTCAGTTGGTAGAGCCCCACGTTGCCAACGTGGTTGTCGCGGGTTCAAGTCCCGTTTCCCGCTCCACTTTAGAGCTAAGGAAGGCGGCATAGCCAAGTGGTAAGGCAGCGGTCTGCAAAACCGTTATTCACCGGTTCGAATCCGGTTGCCGCCTC
>CAYXDR010000026.1:0-2028 GCA_964463515.1 uncultured Desulfobacteraceae bacterium
TCCGCTTACACGTTTCATGCCTGGGAACTGCTTGGGATGTGGGCCTGGTCACCGGCCTTCCTTGCCGCATGCCTTGTTTCTGGGGGTAGCAGCTCACTTGATGCCGCAGGTATTGGGGCCTATATGGTGGCATTCTTTCATATGGCCGGAATCATCTCGTCTTTTTCAATGGGTTTTTTGTCGGACAGGCTCGGAAGGGCCAGGGTTATCATGGTGCTCGCCGGCCTCAGCGTGCTTTGTTCCTTTACTTTCGGCTGGTCCATAGGCTGGCCTTTCTGGGCTGTCATGGCTCTCGGCATTTTGTACGCCTTCACGACCATCGGGGATTCACCGGTGTTGTCGGCCGCCCTTACCGAAGTCGTGAGACCGTCTTACCTTGGTTCTGCTTTCGGTATCAGATCCATTCTTGGCTTCGGAGCCGGGGCTCTTTCCCCGATCGTGTTCGGAATCATTCTCGACTGGACCAACTCTGGTCAGGAGGCCCACGGTTCGTGGGGATGGGCTTTCGTTTCCCTGGGGGTTCCGGGCCTAGGAGCTGTTTGGGCGGCTAACCGGTTCCACAAGGCCCGGGGCTGATTAAATTAAATGGATAAATCGGGTAAGATGTTTGCGTCCGCGTCTATCCTGTGGTCCACAGCGAGGAGTTCCGGTGGGAGCTTGTATTCTGAGATCTGTCGCCGGGTCAGGCCGCAGGTGACAGTGAAAAGCTGGGCCATCACTTCATCCATGACCTCGGTTGGAATCCCGTAATACAGGAAGTTTATGGGGGTAAGCTCCCCCAGCAGATAAAGGGTTTTGTTTTCGGGCTGGTCCCCGGTGAAGCTGATATTCACTTCATATCCCTGGAGTACACCGGTTTGAGGGTCCCGCAGGGCGAGCCAGGATATTTGAACAGGGCGGCCGCTTACAGCGGACTCCGGTTGGTCTCGAAGGCTCTGGAGGAAGTTTTCCAGGTCAGAGAATTCAACCGTCTTTGTAGAGCCGCTTACGAAAAACAATTTTTTCCGCGTCCCATGAGCAAGGATATCTTCGATGTGCCCGGCTTTTAAAATGGATTTTCCCACCACGCCGATGAACAAGTCGGCAGATCTCAGTATCCCGCGGCCGAGATCGTCCAGCGCAGGGACGTCCCTGCCGTGCCCTGTTTCCTTTCCTTTAGAGGCGGTGTCTACCCCGTAAAGCTTCCCACGCTCCAGACGATGCATGAGTTCGGTCTTCAGGTGGCCGCCGATTGCACCGCAGGAGCCGAGCAGCACCACCGTACGCCTTGAAAGAAGTACCCCGAGCCGATGCAGGATCATCTCTGTGGAGGTGAGAATAGACACCGCGCATTCCCTGGCCTCTGTTCCCCTTTTGAGATTTGAAACGGCGATGCTTGCCACCGGAAAATGAAGAGTGCTGAATTCGGCCTGAACGTCAAGGTCTGCGTCGTAACCGTTTCGGGTGTGCTCGATTCCACCCAGAAAAATCCGGTCCAGCCATTCAGCAAATGGTTTGCCCGCCTCACCCGCAGGGGGTTCCATCCGAAAATGGATGAACACCTCGTCCACGGAGGCTTCTTCCAGGCAAAACCTGTTCAACACAGGGGCCAGATAGCCCCCGTCCTCCACGAGCAGCATTTTTTCGCCCCTTTTTTGCGCTTTTACGGCTTCCTTTAGAAAAATATGACCGGTGGAGGATCTCATTGCTTGGAGAAAGTCGCAGGATTCGTTGAAAATCGCCGCATCGATTTCTTCTAGACCGCTCAGCGGTCCGAACTGCCGTGAAAAAGAATAACGGCCGGCGAGGCGGTCACGGCTTTCCAGTTTCTGAAGGCAGAAAAAACTGAATGTTTCCGGAGGAAGAGACAGCAGGGTTTCAAGATAGCTTTCAGGTACTATCCCCGCATATTTCACAAAAAACGCAGTCAGTGCGCTGGATCCAGCCTTTTCGAAGGATTTGATCAAGCCCAGCACCTCTGCTGTGATGTGATGGATAAGGAGGATCCTGACGCCCTTGAATGTATCTTTTTTTCGGCCGATTGCGCCG
>CAYXDR010000026.1:2038-15031 GCA_964463515.1 uncultured Desulfobacteraceae bacterium
ACAAGATAGTCCTCGAGGGCGGGTATTCTCCGAGGACTGTCGAAGCTGACATTGAGACAGGCACCGAATCGGGAAATGTCGAAATAAACGCGGAAATCATCGGAAGTCATCTCCACTGTGCAGCCACGGGCCAGGCATGAAAGAATGTGCGGGTCTTCAAGGAGCTGTATCTCCTTCATGAGTATGATCAGCGATTTGACTGGTATGTTGGAACCGTCCTGCTTTTCCAAAAGGAGCATCTGAATGTCGTCGGTGGGCCAGCGGAATTGAATGGCCTGGATTTCGGGCAAACCTCCGCGACGCAGGTAATCGAAAAGGTCCGGCTGATGCTCCGGGATTTCGCGGTACTCGCTTCGGTGGTTCATGCACTCTCTGATGATACCCTGATGGATTTGCTGTGCCGTCAGGTGTACGTCGGGCAGATAGGAGGGCATGACTGCCTGGTCCACCACGCGGTGGCTTATGTGTTTCAACTGCAGACGGGATGAACCGGCGTCTTCAATGGTGATCCTGAGGAACCGCCCGGTTGGGTTGTATTCTACGAGAAAATAATGCCCGTAGTCATCCTGCGTCTGTTCCCTGAGATGAAACGGAAACAGCAGGGCCGGGGGTTGATCACCGGATTTACCGTCGGCTGGGTCGAAAAAATAGGGGAAGAGCACTCCTCCCCATTTTTTTGCCTGAAGGGCGCGGAAGACGGCCTGCATGCAGTTCGAGAAATGGCGGTGGGAGAAAGGAATGCTTTCCGCCGCATCGAGCCTGGCATAAAGCATCACCCAGTCAAGGCCAGCCCCGGCCAGTTCCGGAGTCATTTTCGGATCGACTCTCCGCCTTACCATGACGTCTACGACCCCCATGCCACATTGCTCGATGACCTCGCTTGCCAGGAGCCGTACGAAGGCATGGATACCGCGGAAAATACGTATGTCGGTCAGATCGATGGAAAAGAGACCTTCTGCGGAGGGCTCGAGGTATTTGCCCAGAGAAGTCATCACCGGGCCTGTCCCGGGACCTGTCTCTTTTTGTTTTTCCTCGCGGATAAGGTTTCTTAGCAGTCCGCCGACATCTCGTTTCATGGCAGGTCATTCCCCGTCTTTCATTCGTTTATTTCAATGATCACTTTCAAGGCTTTTCCGTCTCCCGCTTCTGCGAAGGCTTCCTGCGCGGCGGATAGTGGATAGCGGCCGCTAAGAAGGCGTTCAAGCGGCATATCCGGAAAATCTTTCATCATCTTCAATGCATCGGGGAACCTTCCGCAGCGGGATCCCACCACCGTGATTTCATTGATCACTATGGGCGCCAAATTGATTTCGTCCTGGAGGGCTACCGTGGATTTCAGCACTATCGTCCCCCTGGGGCGGCACAGGTCCATGGCCTGGGCAATGCCGCTTCCGGATCCCGTGGCCTCCACCACGATGTCGGCGCCTGGCTTGACGCGTTCCAGTCCCAGAGATGTCTTTATGCCCCGCCAGCGGGCGATATCCAGTTTATCGGCATGATGACCCACGATGGTCACATCCTCGGCCACCGTCCGGAGCGCCCAGGCGCACAGGATACCCAGCCTTCCATCTCCCAGGACGATTATTCTCTCAGAACCAGTGATCGTGAGCTGCTCCAGGATTTCGCAGGCCGCGGCTAGAGGTTCTGTCAGAACCGCCCGGTCCTCGGAGATGGCGGTATCCACGATACAAAGGTTTTCGACGGGCAGCATGCAGTATTCCGCCATGCATCCGTCGAGGCCGGCTATCCCCAGCGTGGTCCGGTTCGGGCAGTGGCGCCCCAAGCCCTGGGCGCACCAGTCACAGTTTCCGCAGGCGGCATTGATTTCTCCCACCACCGGTTTCCCTGTCAAGGACTCATCTTCACTGTTTTCCACCGTGCCCAGGAATTCGTGGCCGAGCACCCCTTTGAAACCCATGTAGCCTTTCATAATTTCAAGATCCGTCTTGCAGATACCGGCTCTTTGAACCTTTATCAGTGCCCATCCAGCCCCGGGTTTAGGACGGGGATAATCATTTACATAGCGCAGAGAATCATCAAAAACCACCGCTTTCATCGTTTCCATCCAACCCTCCTTTACTTTTTCCTCTGAAATCCTTGGCTTTACTTCTCAGCTCCTTGAAATAATCGGTTTCAACAATTTTAGCAACATCTTCCGCCTGTCGTGTGCGGTCTATCTCGATGCGCATTTCTTTTACCCGGTCTTTCAGGCGTTTTTCCCGTTCCTGGATTTTCGCCGCCATTTCCTGAAAGGTCCCAGCAAGCCGCCCGAGTTCATCTCTCCTGGCCGAAACCTCGTCCAGCTTCCGGACGTTGAATTCTCCCTTTTCAAGCTCTTCTGCTGCCCTGTTTATTTTTGTCAACGGCTGGGTGAAGCGGCGGACAAAGAGGATGGAAGTCAGGAATCCGGCCAATAGCAGAAACACAGATACCAAGCCTGCTATATAAAAAGTGCGGATAAGGGCTTCCCCGGACTCCAGAAAATCCTTGATGGACCATGCAATGGCGCCCGCCGTGCCGAAAACGGCTACAAGCAGAAGTGCGGTTACAAGCACTATCGTGCGTATTTCGAAAGTAGGAGCAATCTTCCGGGCCGCTAAAAGTATGGCCGGAACCAGGATGAAGCCGTTTACGATGTTGGTCAGGAACGCAGGCAGAACCCAGCTGTAAAACGATGAGGGAAAAGTCATGTGCCGAAGGAACACCACATCCAGTGTGACGGCGGCAAGAACTGCCAGGATGCAGGCTGAAATCACCCCTGTTTGAAGGAGGCCGAAATCTTTAACAGAGGCGATTTTTTCGCCCACGGGCCTGATCATCAGTCCCGGGACCAACCCCATGATCCCGTTTGCCAGGTGCCAGTTCCAGAACGTCCAGGCCCCGAATCCGCAGAGAGTGTCTCCGATCATGTTGCCGATGAATCCGGCAAAAAAGCCCGCGCCGGGATGAACCAGGATTCCGACAGCCATAGGCAGCGTCACCTGGGGCCGGAGGGAAATGAACTGGGCAAGAGGCAGCAGCAATATGTTCGACAAGCCGTTTAACAGGCCGAAAACAACCGCCCAGACACATCCCCAAAAAAGGATCCTGCGGACCGTCAACTTCAAACCTCGATATTGCCGGCGATTTTTTCCAGCAGTCGGCAGGCTTTATGCTCAGGATAGCGAAGAGGGAAGAGACCGGAGCTGCCAAGCGACATCATTTCATCCATATGCGGAATCACCCCCAGGACTTCGCAGCCGTAGGCGGAGGCGATTTTCCCCGCGAGTTCTTCTGGGTGGAAGCTTTCGGGCGCTTTGTTGACTAAAAGGCGGATCGCGGGCACATCAAGCTGCCTGGATACATCGACAGTGACCGCGGTTCCCTGGTAATCCTGCTGATCTGGCCTGAGAATGATCAGCAGCAAGTCGGATATCGCGATGGACATCAGTGTCTCTTCGTTCAGTCCAGGATGGGTGTCTATGAAAAGGGCGTCCAGATTCAGCTCCCGTATCAGTTCAAGGCATCCGTCTTTCAAAAGGTTTACATCGTAGCCGTATTGAAGGACACGGGCGATATCGCCCGCGAGTATACTCGATGGGACGAGGAAGAGGGTTCCGGCGGCATCCTGCCCTATTTTCGGGGTCACATCATAAGCCGCCTGGACGATGTCGCATTTTCCCCAGAGAAAGGCATTCAACGTAAACTGCATATTTTTCTGGTCCAGATCGAAAAGTACGTGAATTCCGGGGGACTGGATGTCTGTGTCTACGATGCCCACGCGGTGTCCTTCCCTGGCCAGGATGCAGGCCAGGGCTGCCGTGGTGTTCGATTTGCCGGTTCCTCCCCGGAAAGAATGTACCGAAACTATTTTAGCCATGGAAAAACTCTCCTTTTGCCGTTGTCAGTTTGTTCCTCCAAGCAGGCGGGCTGGATTGTCACATATCATGGTTCTGACGGCATCTTCAGAGATGCCTGTGCGCTGCAATTTTTCCAAATAGTGTTTAAAGCCGGCAACAGGTGGTGGGTTGTGAATTTGACCGAAATCACTGGAGAGGATCACGGACCCAGGCCCGACAGCGTTAATTTGATCCCGGATGGTTTCCACGGATACAGGACTGGGGCAGTCCTGCGTGGCGGCGAAAAAGCAGTGCTCCACCAGTGCTCCGAGTGCGGCGGCCCGTCTCTGAATCTCTAGTGGAACCGGAGTTACGGACTCCGATGCATGAGTCAAAAGCAGGCGGCGGACACCTCGGCCGGCGGCCCGCTCAAGCAGCGCTAGGGACTCCGGCGGGGAGAGGTGGCCTGTGGCGAGCACCGCATCGTATTGAGCCACAAGATCGATTATCTGATCCACCTCCGGCCTCATGCCTTCATTTTCCGTCAATATGAACTCGCCGGTGTAGCCGGGCTGTACCGGAAATGCAGTTGGAGCCTTACCAAGCCCCCAGATTTTTATATGATTACGGGCACCGTAGGTAGGGAAAAAAATTATACTCACCTTTTCCTTCAGGGCGGCCTCGACTGCTGTTACATTAAGGCCGCCCACAGGAGGGTTGAGTGCAAGGCAGGAATAGAACCGGGTTTTGCCATTCAACAAGCTGTTGAGGGCGTAAGCACGGCCGGCAGTGGAGGTTGTGTGATCCTTTAAAACCACTCCTGCCATGCCCTCTTCCCCAGCCTCGAGAGCCATTTCTACCAGATCCTGTTTTCTGTCCACGACATCAGGAGTTGTATGGACATGAATGTCATACGCTCCGTTCAGCAACGAATTGCCACCCATAAAAATCTCCATCTAAACCTTTTAAAGTTATCCTGGAATTACTCCTTTCAGAACGCATGTGGTCCCGGACACATTTTCGACCAACAGCAATGTGCCGAAATCACCAGGAATAAGAGAACTTCCTTTTCTACCTTTACTACATATAAGTCGGCCAGGCTGCAAGAAAAATTATATATCCAAATCTTCTTTGAGTGTTACGGATCTCTTTCCAAGGCAGCTTCATGCTTCCTGGTTGGGGGCATCGAAACTGGACCCGCTGCTGGAATCCAGAATAAGAACGGTCCAGGCCAAGCGTTTCGAGCAATGTTTGACAGCGCGCCTGAAGGCGTTTTCTACGACTGAAATGAAGGCAGTGTCAGTGCTTCGGGTCTGCTTTGACAATTAATTAATTGATGGTACAATCGATGAAATTGTTAAAAGGGGGAACGAAAATGAGCGAGATAGCGGTTGTTCTTGCGGATCTCTTCGAAGATTCTGAATACACCATGCCTGTCGAAAGTTTTAAAAATGCAGGGCATCATATCGTGGTTGTGGGCCTGAAGGTAGGTGAGACTGTCAAGGGGAAAAAGGAAGGGAGTCCGGCGACAGTGGAAAAATCCTTTGATGATGTATCTGCCGCCGAGTTCGATGCTCTCCTGATTCCGGGAGGGTATTCCCCGGATAAACTGAGGGCATATGATCAGCCTGTTGACTTTGTGCGGGACTTTATGAAAGCCGCTAAACCCGTGTTTTCCATTTGTCACGGGCCGCAGCTCCTTATCACTGCAGATGTGCTCAAGGGAAGAAAAATCACAGGATGGAAGTCCATCAAGCAGGACATCAAGAACTCCGGCGCGGAATTCGTGGATGCCGAGGTGATCGTCGACGGTAATCTGGTTTCGAGCAGGCAGCCGTCAGATCTTGCGGCGTTCGTCAAGGCTTGCCTGGAAAAGCTCAAGACCTGAGGCGTGTGGGCATGGAAACTCCAATGGTTCGTGTCAGTGGCGGTTGATTTGCATTTCCAGGTAGATGATCGAGCCCCGGCTGCAGCCGGGTGTTGCCTGGCTGTCGGACCCCACCTGTTTGGTGAAACGGATTGTGCCTGCCTTTGTCAGCGATTTGAACCGATCGGCTGAATAAACCTTTGAGGCGCCGAAACAACCCAATCTGTCCACGGCACGGCCGTTCGTTGATTTGAAGAGTACCTCAGGGGATCTGGTTCTCAGGACCACCTGATCGTTTTCGGCTTCGGCGAGGACGACCTCCGCGCGAAAACCAGAGTAAATCTCATCTTTGTCCACCTTGTATGCCTGGAACTCCTCCCAGTCTACACAACGACCCGGCAGACCGGCGCTGGCCTTCAGGCATTTTCGGCCGCTGAGTTCCTCGACATGGATGCCGGTGGACAGAGTGACGATGCTGTAGTCTTCAAGCCCGGTGTATTGCCCGGTTCGAGTGTTGAAGTATTCCTTTATAATTAGGTTGCCTACGAATGATTCCTTAACCTCATAGCTGATTTCATGCCAGACCCATCCTCGATAGGGTTTGCTTTTGAACGCTCCTTTTATGACCACAGTGCCTTTTATCGGAACGGCCTGCGGGACAGGCACCAGTTGTTCTTCATCATCGCTCCTCGTAAAAGTCAGGCTTTGGCGGATCTGTCTTCTCTGCGTATTGATCGCTTTTCTCTGTCGCTCGATTTCCTTATCCGGCGTGGAGGCGGGGGAAGAAGGCAGCAGCATCGGGCCCGGGGACGGAGGTGTCATACCTCCGCTACCGCTGCCGAGGCATTCCTCCATATATCTCGAAGTCAATTCGGCCAGTTCATTCTGTATGCCGGCCAGCTCATTCATATCGGGCGAAGTCTGGATCTCCCGGTTCAATTCCGCTATGCGGGCTTCAATTTCTTCACACTCCTCCGGCCCTGCTGCGAATCCGTTGCCGGCGAAAAATACCGTTAAGGCAAGAACCGTACATTTCATAAAAAAACGCATTTGAACTCCTCCTTATGAACTGTGTGAAACAAAAAAAGTGCCGCCGGACAAAAAAAGCATGCCTCACAAAAAATGCTTTTCAGAGGTCGTTGCCGGCAGACAGGCGGTGAATTTTTACATGCGGGAACATCTCTTCCATTTGCCCTGCGATGTTTTTTTCCTTCGTGAACAGAACTACCTGCCAGCGGTGTTCCTGGTGAAATTTCAGGAGTACATGCAGGGCCGTAAGGCTGCGGGAAGTGTCCAGGGAGTGGAACGGTTCGTCGAGCAGGATCAGGGCGGGCGTGTCTTTTTGATGCATCCTTCGCGTGAGTGCCAGGCGGGCGGCGAGATGGAAGGCATCCCTGGTGCCGGTGGAGAGGTGTTCCAGAAGGCGCAGGCTGCCTCCTGCATCTGTAACTTTGATGTTGTCGGATTTGAGCCCCGTGAGGTTTACATCCCGGCCGCCAGGAATCATCCCGTCGAGAAAACGTGCGATATCGGCTGAAAGGTCGAGGAAGATGGACTCGGAGTCTTGGGACATGTCTACAAAAATGTCGCGGGCCAGGGCAGCCGCCTTGCGGTCGATTTCCATCGCAAGCAACTCATTTTCACAGCGTTGAAGGGTTTTTTCGGCCTCGTATATTTCGACCGGCAGCTCCCCGAGAGAGCCTTTGACTTCGCCTTCGCCTTTATCCAGTCTGCTGCGGACCGAGGCTTCGCTGGATGCCAGGGCGGCCAGTTCCTTGTGAACCGCTGAGAGTTCTTCCCGCAAAAGGTTCATTGCCGCCTCGGACTCTTTTTGGGCCGATATTTGGCCGGCGAGCTCCGCCGCTCTGGTTTCGCATTCAACCTTCAGCATTTTCAGGCTGGACACATTGAATCGGTTCATTTCGGGTTCAAGTTCTGAGCGTTTTCTTCTAAGCTCACCTTTTATGTGCTCGTAGTCGCTTCTGTGCCGGATGTATTCCTCCACGCTTTTTACACCGAAGCTCAGGAGGGTCTCATCCAGCCTGGATTTTGCCGCCGCTGTTTCGGATTCCAAACCAGATTTGTGAGAGGAAATGTCTGCGAGTCCTGCCGCTAGTTCGTCCCTGTCTTTCTGCAGCCTCGATAGTTCCCGTGCCACCGAATCTCTTTCGCTCCGGAAAGCCAGGAGTTCGCTTGTAATCCCTTCAGCTGTGGATGATTTCAGTTCGCTGCCACCGCAATGGATTCGCCAGTCTTCCTGGAGCCGGGCTACGAATTCCGAGGTGTCGGGGTTAATGGTTGTTTCTGCAGTTTTTCTCGCCGAAAGCACGATAACGAGGAAAACCAGAGCGGAAACTCCTGTTACAAGGAAAGGATGTAACGTTTCCCGGAAAAAAGCGAGTGCTGCGGCCGCAGCCGCTACCGGCAACAATGACAGTGTCAGCAGGAGCCGGTTCCAGACGGAGACTTTCCTTATCACGGCCCTGGGCATTTCGAGTTCGATACGGCGCACGAGCCGGTCGGCCGTACCCGCCGCCGTTTCCAGTGATGCAGCCTCCTTTGTTTTCCTCTCAACCAGGGAAATTGCAGCACGGAGCCTTTCTCTGGTGCGTTTTTCCTCCCCGTCGAGTGCGGTATTTTCTGCTTTCAGCCTTCCGAGTTCGGATGAGAGCTTCTTTAATTTGTCAGCTTGGTCTTCCTCAAATGCAGCCATGCGGCGGAGCTGCTCTTCGATGCCTAGGACCTCCGAAATCACGGCAAGGGTTTTTATCAGTCCTTCCCTTTCCCGTATCTTGGCCTGCTGCTCCAGCATGCGCTCTTTTCCAGCTTTCTGATTTTCCAGCTCATTCCTGCGCGAAGACAGCCCTTCAAGTTCGTTCCGAAGCCTGTCGAGCTCGCTTTCCTTTCCCAGTATGATGGCTTTCCTCTTGTTCAGTTCCTCGATTCGTTTCTTTGTACGGTCCCTTTCCTCTCGCTTTTTTCGGTGCTTCAAGACGTGGGTGAGCATTCCCTTTTCTTTGGCAAGGACATCGAATTCTTCTGCGAGTTTCCCGGGGTGGATCCCTCCAGTGAAAAGGGAGGCTTTCAGCCGTTCGATCCAGGAGCCCCCGCCGGTAAAACTAACCGGTACAGCGCCTGCTCCCACGGCGTTCAAATTAAGGAAAGGCTCGGGGTCCATCAATATAGGCCCGGCATCGTCGTAATGGATTTGAAATTCGCGTTCAGGGCCGTATCTGGCCGTGAGCCTTCTACCGTGGACAGTGCTTCCCTTGGGCCTGCAGATTCCTTCGAACAGTGCATCAAAAACTGTTGTTTTGCCCGATTCGTTGTCGCCTACGAACACAGTCACCAGCGAAAAGTCAAAAATCGAGTTTTCGAACCGCCCGAATGAGGTGAGTCTGATACTCTTTATCATGAGCCGGCCTCGATGATCTCCTTGATTTTCAACAGTCCCATTTCACGCGCTCGCTTCCAGACCGCGTAATTTTCTCCTTCCGAGGAGGGTTTTCCGGCTTCAAGCAACTGAAGGAATTTTTTCGCCGCCAGATGTGCAGATATGCCCGCCAGCACCAAAAGGTCGGTTTCATAATCGACGCGGCGGGCACATGTTTTCAACTCCTCTACAACGTCTCGAATCGATTGAAGCGACTTTCTTTCATCTTCGACCAGTCCCGTGAAACGAAGAAACAGAAAATCGGCCGGATCCACGCCTTCACTGCATGCGGGGGGATCCAGGACAGTGCCCTCGAAATCCATGAAAATGTCGAAACAGCGGTACTGTCCGGCAGCAGCGAGTTCCAGGACGGTGATTTCAACGCTTTCATCCAGCGTCACCAGCGCAGCGCGGCGCGGCCCGGATTCATTTTTTCTCCAGACCCTCGCCGAACCTGGATAGAGTACTTCCGACATGCCGGCCCGCCTTCGCCGGAAGGAGTGGATATGGCCCAACGCCGCATAGTCCACCTTGTTTCGCTCGAAAATGTCAGGGTCAATGACGCCGGCCTGAGCCGATGTTTCTTCGTCCTGCCAGGTGAAGCTCATCCCGGCCACTATGCCGTGGGCAACAGCCACGCGAAAGGGTCTTTCCTTTTCAGGAACGTTCCACCCGCTGTAATCACCGTAGTGCTCCCGGTGAGGAATCACGAAAAACTCGACTCCGTCCCGGCGCAGCAGCATAAACGGCTGATCCGGGTTTTCAATGATATTGCGGGGGTCTATTCCCAGGTCGAATGAGGCGAGGAGCCTTCCCTTTCTCTCGATGTTTTCATGGTTTCCGGTAACAAAAATAACTTCACACCGGCCATGCAGGGGCTTCATTCTTTCGCGGAATTCATCCCTTAGGGCTTCGGCGTCGCTAAAGCTGTTGAAGATGTCTCCGGCCAAGATAAGATATTGTGCACCGGTCCGCAAAGCGGTCGAAGTTATCTCTTCCAGAACTGAAAGGCAGTATTCACGTTCTTCTCCCGCGCCGGATAGATGAAGGTCTGCACAGTGGAGAAGTTTTATCATTTTTTCGACTCTGCCTTGACACGGCTTAGACATGATTGCGAAGTTGAAGTTCCAGCGGATGAGGGTTCAAGTAAGTCTGCCCGGCCAGATAGGGTTGATCATACTTCCGGATATAATGCTGCATCAGTGTCACCGGCACAATCAGCGGGACAATACCTAGCCTGTATCTTTCTATCAGTTCAAGCATTTCCTGCTTTTCGTCTGGGGTAAGCATTTTTTTGAAGTATCCGAGCATGTGCTGGAGAACATTGGCATGCTTGCCGGTTGTAGCCTTGAGCTTGAGTGCATGCATCAGCAGTGTTTCATAATTGGAAAAGGCCGCCTTTTTACCCGCCGCCTTTGCTTCTGCCACCAGTTTTCCCATTTGTCTGTAAATCTGCGGTGAATGTGACAGTATGAGCAGCTTGTTGCGCGAGTGAAATTCCACCAGCATTCCGATGTCAGGGCCTTCTGTCAGCAGATTGCGCCATCGTTTCATGGCGAAGATTCTTTCTATGAAATTTTCCCGCAGGGCCGGGTCGTGCAGCCTGCCCTCCTCTTCAGCGGGGATGAGAGGGAAACGGGAAGCAAAAGCACCTGCGAAAAGGCCTGCTCCCTTCTTGACCGGTGCTCCGGGGCCGTTGTAGACTTTAACGCGCTCCATGCCGCAGCTCGGGGATTTGCTTTTGAAAATGAAACCGCACAGGTTTTCCTCTTCCAGGGCATCGGTTTTTCTGCCCACATAGGCTAGCATGCCTTCGGAATGATCAACCCGGCTGTTGATAGTAACAAGCTTCGGTCTGTCCGGATCATCCTCGAGCCGCATGGCTTCACGCGGGACGCCGAGCCCGAATTCCACCTCGGGGCACACCGGGACGTAGTCGACGAAGCGGCCAAGTGTGCCAGTAAGAAAGGCGTCATGCTTATGGTTTCCGTCGTATCTGACTTGGTGCCCGAGCAGGCATTCGCTGATCCCGAGGCGTATTTTTGCGCTTTCGTCCATAGCTTTCCTCGATGTGGTTTTGTCTGGCCGCTTTATGCAGGGTTTTCCTCCACGATTTCTTTATATCATCTGCAGGCAGACCGGGCAAACCAAACTTGATGGCCTCGTAAAAGTCCCCCGGATTATCGGCTTCGGGTCGGAATCGGTATCGGGGTCGAAAAGAGAGTTGATCAGCTTCCGATACCGATCCCGATACCGACCCCGATCCCGAGAGGCATGGTTGTTTCGCCCTTTTTCAGTTTTATCGAGGCTCACAAACGGAGGCAGGAATGTTAGGTGTAGGCAGTGTTCCTTCGATTCGGATCCGGCGGGCTAACGACGCCCCCGTAAATGATCGCGGAGATTATGTGCTTTACTGGATGATCGCAAACAGGCGGGCGGAGTGGAACTTTGCCCTGGACCGGGCATTTGAGCGGTCGAACGAGTTTAGCAAGCCTGTCCTTGTCCTGGAGGCGCTTAGATCCGGCTACAGATGGGCTTGTGACAGGTTTCACGGCTTTGTCGTGGATGGAATGAATGAGCATCGGGACGTGTTTGAGTCTGAAAACATTTGTTATTATCCGTACCTAGAGCCTTCGCCGGGCGAAGGTAAAGGTCTGTTGGAGGAGCTGGGGCGGCGTGCCTGTATCGTAATAACCGATGAATTTCCGTGCTTCTTTTTACCGGCTATGGTAAAAAAAGCCGGGGATTTGCTCCCTGTAATGCTGGAGGCGGTGGATTCGGTTGGTTTGATACCTATGCGCGATGCGTCCCGGGCTTTTCCAACTGCATATTCTTTCAGGCGTTATCTTCAAAAGCGCCTTCCGGTGAGGCTCGGGGAAGCGCCAATGAAGAGCCCTTTCAGGTCCTACAGGGTTTCGGACAGGGCGGAGGTTCCGGTAGATGTGAGGCATCGGTGGCCTCACGCGGAAGTTGTACTGAAACATGCCGGGCGGCTGTCAAGCCTTCCCATTGATCACAAGGTGGGTACTGGGTACTGCCGGGGAGGGGCGGAAGCGGCCCGCGAACGGCTGAAGAGCTTTATCGCCGGATCCCTTGGACGATATCACGAAAGGGGAAAGGACGCAGACCAGGAAACTACGAGCGGCCTGTCTCCGTATCTTCATTTCGGGCACATCTCCAGCCACGAGGTGTTTTCCAGAGTGGCGCGGAGCGAAGACTGGCGAGTGGGTCGTATTTCCCCCTCTAGCTCCGGCGGCCGGAGTGGCTGGTGGGGTATGAGTGCCGGGGCCGAGGCGTTTTTGGATCAACTGGTCACATGGCGGGAACTGGGTTTTAATATGTGTTTTCAAAGGGATGACTGGGACCGGTACGAATCCTTGCCGGACTGGGCCTTGAGTACGCTTGAAGCCCACGAAGATGACTCGAGGCCTTACCTTTACGGTCTGGAGGAATTCGAGTCGGCAGAAACCCATGATGCCCTGTGGAACGCCGCTCAAAACCAGCTGTTGGCCGAAGGGCGCATCCATAGCTACCTCAGGATGCTGTGGGGGAAAAAGATCCTCGAATGGTCGCAGTCTCCCCGGGAGGGGCTAGGTGTGATGCTGGAGCTCAACAACAAATACGCACTGGACGGCAGGGATCCCAACTCCTACAGCGGCGTATTCTGGGTGCTGGGCCGCTACGACAGGGCATGGGGACCGGAAAGGAGGGTCTTTGGCAAGATCCGTTATATGAGCTCTGAAAACACCGCTCGTAAAATGCACGTTGAAAAATATATTGTAAAGCACCAAGGCTGACGGTGTCGTGGAAATTCAAAAACAACGATGTCCTTCGGGGTCGGGGTCGCTATCGGGATCGGTATCGGACGTTGATCG
>CAYXDR010000027.1:0-15016 GCA_964463515.1 uncultured Desulfobacteraceae bacterium
AAGATACGCATCACTGGAGGAGAACCGTTGGTCCGCACCGGCATGGCCGAATTCCTGCCTCGCCTGGCAACGATTCCAGGCCTTTCGGAACTCACACTGACAACCAACGGTGTCCTCCTGGGCTCGTTTTTGGACACTCTAAAAGCAGCCGGCATCAAACGCATCAATGTAAGCCTCGACACCCTGGTCAGGGGAAAATACGAATTCATCACCGGGAAGGATTGCCTTCTTCAGGTGCTTGATTCCATCGACAGGGCTTATGAATCGGGTTTCAGCCCGATCAAGATCAATGTGGTCGTGATGCAGGGTATAAATGACGACGAAGTGGAAGACCTGGCCCGGCTTACAGTGGACCGGCCGTTTCATGTGAGATTCATCGAGTACATGCCAATGGGGGGGTCATCTAATGATTTTCCGGAACTTTTCATGCCTTCTGAGGACGTGGCGCGTTTGATCGAAGAATCACTGGGCTCCCTGGAGCCGGTTCCTTCAAAGCACGGCGACGGGCCCGCCCGAAGGTTCAGAATAAAGGGGGCCGCCGGCGAGGTGGGGTTCATCAGTGCGGTAAGCAATCACTTCTGCGCCACATGCAACCGCCTCCGGCTGACCGCCACAGGGGCGCTCAGGACCTGCCTGCTTTCGGATATGGAAACAGACCTCAAAGGCCCCTTGCGGGATGGAGCATCCGATTCCGAGCTCGCTGAAATCTTGAAAAAAGGAGTTCTCCTGAAACCCAGAAGACATTTGCTGGGTGCTCCCGGCGCCTTGGAAGTAAACGGCCGCATGTCCGCGATAGGCGGATAAACGTATTTCAAACAACGCCGCTGGATATTCCAAACAACCCTGCCGCATTTTCTCCGCAAATCAGAGCGGTATCATCTTTTCCGAGGCCAGAGGCTTTCATCTCCTTGAAATACCGTCGAGGCGGAATGAGCGGGAAATCGCTTCCGAAAAGGATTCTCCCTGCACCCGCCGCCGAAACCGCGATCGGGTATATCTCCGGCCGGTAAAGATAAGGGGATGCAGCAGTATCGAACCAGACATTCCTTAAGGTCTTCGACACCTCCCGCTTCAGCAGCGAGTAGAAAAGCAGCCCGCCTCCCCAGTGGGCCAGAATGATAAGGTTTTCAGGGTACGCCTTTACAAACCGGTAAATTCCCCGAAGCGTCATCGGGGCCTTCCCCGGGTAGCCGGCGCCTACCGGTTCGTTCGTATGAAGCATGACAGGAACGTTCAACTCCAGGGCCGCAGCCATCAGCTCTCTGCACGAGGCCGCCAGATCCTCGGTAAGGTCGCTCTCGTAAAAAGCCAACTCCCCAACCCCGCAAAGGCCCCCTTCAGTGCATCTTCTTACTTCTTCAGCCGCCCACTTCCGGTCGGCGGGCACGCAGCAAAATCCCTTCAAACGAGTAGGATGAGCCTGAACCGCTTCGATTATATAATCGTTGTGCCTGAGGCAGAGCTCCCTGTTCCTCCACGGGAAACCGAAAGTTACCGCCAGGTCCACCCCGTCTTCATCCATAGCGCGGACCAATTCGCTATAGCCGACACAAGATGACTTTTCATCCCGATAGAGGGCCTCAAAAGCTGGTTCTGACTGGAAAAACGAGGATCTTTCCTTCCGTACGAAATCCGGAAACACATGGGTGTGGGCGTCTATTATCATCACATTACCGCTTCAAGGGATTTTTCCAGCGCACCCGGGCGGAAACCAACCAGTTTGTCCCGGATTACACCCTCCCTGTCGATCACGAACATCGTAGGTATTGCTATCGGCTCGTTGCCGAAATAATCGGCCAGAAGCTCGTTTGTATACCGCATTACCCTGTAATTAATGCCGTTTTTACTGATGAACGACTTAAGTTCCCGGTCTCCTGTTTTCGGGTGTTCGTCCAGAGACACCCCCAGCACCACCAGGCCGAGGGATTCGTATTCACTCTGGATGTTTATAAGTTCGGGAATGGCTTTCTTACAGGGCGGACACCAGGTAGCCCAGAAATCTAGTAAAACCACATCCCCCTTGTGATCGTCGAGGTTCACGGTTTCTCCGTAAATATCATCGAGCTTGAACCAGGGTGCCTTGAAATCAGCATGACTCTTTCCTGTTGAAAATAAGGAGAAAAGAAGCACTCCGGCCAGGAATATCCCCGCCCCCCACTTGAGTTTGTTTGAAAAACCTGCAGTTTTGTTTCGATAGCTCATCCAGCAATCCTTTCGTCATGTTTTTGTCTTAATGAATCAATTCATTTCCATAGGTTACAAAAAAATAACTTCGTTCTCAAATTTCAGATCATGTTATAGGGATCGATGTCGATGGAAAGCTGGACACCGGAGCTCCGGAAGCGTTTCTTCCAAATCTCTTCGCTTCGGATAAGAAAATGCCTCATCAGCCCAACATTTTTGCTTCTAACAAGAACCTGCCAGCGGTGTTTTCCCTTCAATTTCGCAATTGGGGCCTCAACCGGACCCATCAGTTTGATTTCACGGCCTCTAGCATGCCATGAATCGAGCATCGATTTCATCATAAATTTCAGTTCCCCGGCTGCATCCGCGGTTTTTTCCCTGGCATCGCCCTGAAACAGCAGGCATGCCATGTGGGAAAGCGGTGGGTAGCCGAGTTCGGTTCTCAAGGCTATTTCATGATCGAAAAACGTGCGATAATCATGATTCATCGCGCACTTGACCGCGTAATGCTCCGGAGAGAAGGTCTGTATCAGCACTTTTCCGGGTCGGCCGCCCCGCCCGGCCCGGCCTGAGACCTGACAAAGCAACTGAAAAGTCCTTTCCGATGCTCTGAAATCCGGCATGGACAACGACTGGTCGGCGGCAACCACTCCCACCAACGTAACTCCGGGGAAATCATAGCCTTTAGTTATCATCTGGGTTCCGGCCAGAATATCGATTTCACCAGCCCCGAAGCTTTTTAAAATCCTCCCGGCCCGGCCTTTCCTTCGGGTGCTGTCGGTATCCAGGCGCGCTGTTCTAGCAGCAGGAAACAAATCGTGGAGTTCCTGTTCCAGCCTTTCAATGCCGAAACCCAACGAACGCAGCTCTCCGCTGCCGCAGTTCTCGCACCTTAATTTAACGGCACACCGGTAACCGCAATAATGGCATGTCAAGCGGTTGTCTTCCAGATGATAGGTCAAGGCCACGTCGCAGTTGGGGCAAGTGAGTCTGTTGCCGCACCTGCCGCATATGAGATAACGGTGAAAACCCCTGCGGTTTAGAAAAAGGATGGTTTGTTCACCTTTACTGAGTGTATTTTCTATGGCTTCTTTGAGGCGCAGCCCTATCATGCCTTGGCTTTTCTCCCCTGCCGCCGCCTCTCTCATGTCCACCAGTTCGACTTCGGGTAAAGGCCTGCTGTCGACCCTCTCGGGCATGTTCAAAACCTTGTACCGCCCTTGCACCGCGTTGTAAAAAGACTGCACAGATGGACTTCCGGAGCCGAGAATCACGACCGCCTCTTCGATCCGCGCCCTGACGACTGCAGCATCCCTGGCGTTATACCGGGGGCTTGTGTCCTGCTTGTATGAAGGATCAAACTCCTCGTCCACGATAATGAGCCCCAGCCTTGGCAGAGGCGCAAACAATGCAGATCTGGCACCCACCACCAGGTCGGCTTTTCCTTCGGCTATCCTCTGCCACTGATCATGGCGCTGACCCCGCGTAAGGCTGCTGTGGTAAACCGCCACGCGGTCCTTGAAACGGGAGTGAAAAAGATTCTCCATGTACGCAGCAAGGGAAATTTCAGGCACCATCACCAGTGCCTGTTTTCCCTGCTTCAGGGTTTGTTCCACTGCACGGCAGTAAACCTCGGTCTTTCCGCTTCCGGTAACCCCGTACAAAAGACACGGAACGAATTCCCCCCGCTCCAGCCAACGGCCAATACGAGAAACAGCGGCTTCCTGCTGGGCGAAGAGCGTAAAAGGAGACTCGGGCTCAAAAACCGCGTCACCGCAGCCTCCCCTGGCCGCAGGCATATCGAGCGCTTCCAGGACGCCTTTGCCTACCCATTTCCTGACAAGGTAGTTTGCGTTGGAGAAACGGCGGGTCAACTCTGCGGCCGCTACGTTGCCGGACGTAAAAACCGTTTCCAGAAATTCCCGTTCGTTGGCTGCCTTGAAAACTCCGCTGGAAAGGGATTCGATATCATTTGCCCGCCACGAGCGCAGAGGCCTTATCACCCGGCGAAGCACCGGGCCGGCACCCGCCCCCGGAGGTTTTATCTTCTCCTCAAGCAGGCCTTTGGCCGCAAGCCTCCGCAATTTCGACACAGAAAAACCTTTCCCCTCTCCCGGATTATCCTTCACCCATTCCAGCACCGGGCGTTCGGGAGCATCTTCGGCCAAAACTTCGAGTGCACGCAGCCCTTCCTCGGTGAGGCTGAAAACCCTGGTGGAGTGAACATCAAGCCCCCCGGGGAGAGCCGACCGGATGACCTGACCTACCGGATAAAGATAATACTCGGAGATCCATTCGAACAGTTCCGCCTCACCTCGGTGGAAAAAAGGGTGTTTGTCCGGCACATCCTTTATATCCTTCCATCCTTCCTCCGCGCGCGCTATGAAGCGCTCGAGCACAAAACCAGTGACCGTCCGTGCCCCGAAAGGCACCAGGACCCTGGAGCCCACGCAAATTTTATCCTCCAGGGCAGCAGGAACCTTGTAAGTAAATGTATTGTTTACGGGAAGGCACACGGCCACTCTCGCGCATGGCCGGGTAGCTGTTGACACTTAAATTCTCCTTGCCGTGGAACTGGCACCGCTGGGCTGCGGGTTTCAATCTTGATGCCGTCAATCCTGGAATTTCAGGTTCGAAATCATTTCTTCATGGATCCTCTCCATTAAATTTCCAACCGATTGCTTGTTGTATCTTTCAACCGAAACCGGGGCTCCCACAACAACGCGCACCCATCCCGGGTTGATCCTGAAACTTCCCTTCCGCATGATTTTAGAGGTCCCGATAATGGTTACCGGCAGGATATCGCATCCCGCTTTAAGGGCAAGATGAAACCCTCCCTTTTTAAAGGCCTGAAGGCCCCCCTGTTCACTCCTGGTTCCTTCAGGAAAAACAAGCACAGAGGCTCCGCTCCTGATCCGCTCAGCTGCGCGGTCCATACTTTTCACCGCCTTACGAGGGTCGTCCCGAACTATTCCGATATAGCCCGCCCGCCTGCAGGCGAACCCGAAAACAGGTATTTTCATCAGTTCCTCTTTCATGATGAATTTGAAATCGACAGGAAGAACCGCGAGCAGAACGAATATATCGAAAGCACTCTGGTGATTAGTCATAATTATCCGGGGCACGGTGCTATCAACGCGGCCGACCCCCTCGACCTGCACTTTCACACCGCACACCGAAAGAATCGCCTTGGCCCAGGGTACCGCCGCGCCAAAATGAACCAGTCTTCCGCCTTTTCGGTCGAAGAGGCTTACAATAAGCGCCACAACCGAAAAAATCAAGGTGAGCAGGGCTATCGACAGGTTGAGAAAAACGAACCGAATCATCGAGAATAAACTGTTTTCCATGGTCATTGTACCAGCGGCATCATGTACATTTGTTTCAGGATGCGCCTCTGTCGTGCAAGCAAAAATTCGCCCGGCGATAAAACCGACCACCGGTGCGGACTGGGAAGCACTGCAGCCATCAAGGCAGCCTGTTCGGAAGTCAACCGTGCAGCAGAAGTATTGAAATAGTACCGGGCTGCCCGTTCCACTCCCCTGCCGGCAGGCCCCCAATCGACAGTATTCAAATAGGTTTCCAGGATTCTGGCCTTGCTCCACATCAATTCGATCAACAAAGTGTACCAGGCTTCCGCGGCTTTTCTCCAAACAGTCCTTGCCGTCGTTAAAAACAGGGTCCGAGCGGTCTGCATGCTTATCGTACTTGCCCCACGGAGCCGGCCTCCGGAGGCCGCGTCCCGGATCACGGCCTTGATTTCAAAAAGGTCGAATCCGTTATGGTTCAAAAATCTCTGGTCTTCCGCGGCAAGGACTGCCAGCCTGATTTCCGGGCACATATCATCGAGAGAGCACCAGGCCGGCCGCAGACCCGGCCAGGGGAAAGGGGCGCCACCCATCCATTCGATCAGCATTGTTAGGGTAAACGGCATATTAATCATGCGTGCGGCAAAAACCTGGGCGGAAGATAAAACCACCGCCAGACTCACTGCAATCGCAAACCATCTAAATATCTTCCTGAGCGCTCGATTCACACGGGAACTGTGTCTCGATTTTCGTGATCCGCGGCTCATCAGGGCCTTCCTGTCCGCCATTCAACACTTTTCGCCTGCCCGGGATTTAATCTCGAAATTCTCCACAAACCTCCGGTTGGTCCTTTGAAGAATTTCCTCTGCATTATATCCCAGCCGCCTGCAAAGGGCCGCAACCGCAAAAAGCAATTCGCCCACAGGCCCCTCGATTGCGCCGTCATTGGAGGTCCGGACCGCGTCTTCAAGCCTCCCGAATGCATCGATAACAGGCTCCCAGCAGCCGTCAGCCGCAGCAGGCCTGGACTTTTGTCTTTCTGCCCGCTGCTGAAGTGTATGGGCACGAAGCAGGGCCGGGAGCCCCAGCGGAACATCACTTAAAATCGATTTACCGTCGCCCTTGCAGTTTTTCTCCGCCAGCTTGATTTTATCCCAGTTTGCCAACACCTCTTCGGCTCCGGAAACCGATTCGGAGCCGAAAACGTGCGGATGCCGCCGGATCATTTTGGCGGTTATCCCTTCAATTACATCCAGCAGACCGAACTCGCCGCGTTCGGCTGCAAGATCTGCCAGGAAAAGAATCTGAAACAGCAAATCCCCTAGCTCGAGGCGCACTTCATCCGGCTCATTCCTATCGATCGCATCCGCGACTTCATAAGCCTCTTCCAGTAAATATTTCTTGATCGATGAATCATCCTGTTGGGCATCCCACGGGCATCCTCCAGGACCTCGCAGCCTTGAGACAAGATCGACAAGCGACTTCATTTTTTCAGCAAGCAATTCTTTTTCATTCATCAGGACTCAACTCCGTTATCGGCTGGCGGTAAAGAGGCCGGCTCCTCAGACGGCTTTCCAAAAAGCTTGGACCTCCACTTCTCGTAAGCCCCCGGGGATATCATACCGGCCACGGCCTGGTAGGATGCCACTATCACGGGCGCCAGCCTGGATTCCGCAATCAGCGGTGTCTGGGAAGGAACAGCGAAAGTTATCAGAACGATCGCCAGGTAGGTGATGATGATACCTTTCAGCACCGCAAGACCTGCGCCGAGGGACCTGTCCGCCCAGCCGAAGAATAGTTTGTTTACAATGAGCTTGAGCAGCCATCCCACGAGGTTACACGAACATAGCACGGCGGTGAATATAATTCCGAATGAGAGCAGAGGGAGAAAAGAAACCGCCGAAAGATAAGGCTCCAGATACGCTTCTAATTGCTCCTGGTATACTATACCGAGCCAGATTCCGCATACTACCCCAGCCAGGGATGCGACCTCCCGAAAAAAGCCCCGCATCACCCCCCTGATAACCAGAAATATCATTAATGCAAGGATACTTATGTCGAGCACGTTCATGAAAAACTTCTAGCAGAGGGCCTCGGTCCAGTCAAGAAGTTCGGATGGCAACGGAAGCTATAACCTCGGAAACAGCCGGCAGTGGAGAAGGCTTCGGTTAAAACGAAATCAGCAGGATAACCCGAGCAATCCCGCTATTTCCCGAACATCCTCCCTCCGACCGTCACCGCCAGATATACCGCACCTGCCAGCAGTATGGACGTGGCCCCGGCCGGGAGATCCGGACCGTAACTGACAGCTAGGCCCAGGGTCGTAAACAGGGCTGCAAGTACAGAAGACAGGATCATCATCTGCCATAGTTTTTTAGTGAATTGACCGGCTATTGCGGCGGGCAGGGTGAGAAGAGCTATCACCATCACGATTCCGACTACAGTGATCAACAGCACCACCGTGAGGGCGGTCAGACAAAGAAGAAGCAAATAAAAAACCTCCACGCGGATTCCGCGGATGCGGGCGAATTCCTCATCGAAGCACACGACGAGAAACTGATTGTAAAAGACGAACACCAGCGATAGTATCACCAGGTCCAGTACGGTGATAAGCCTTATATCCCCTGCGGAAACCATTAAGATGTTCCCGAACAGATAACTCATAAGATCTTCATGGTAACCGGGGGTCTTGAAGATGAAAAGTATGCCCACCGCCATCCCCACGGCCCAAACAGCGCCTATAACGGTATCTTCCCTCTGCCTTGCCCTCAAACTCACGCAGCCGATCAAAACCGCCGCACAAAGGGACGCCGCCACTGCTCCATGGATAGGGTTGAGCCATGTCAGGCCGTGAACCGTTGCAAGATACCCTGCAGCGCCCATTCCCGCCAACACACTGTGGGAAATCCCTCCCGCAATGTAGGTGATGCGTCTCGTGACCACATAGCTTCCGATCACTCCGCATGCTATCCCCGCAAGCAGGCCGGTCAAAACCGCGTTCTGCAAAAACTCGTGTACAATGAGGTCGGAGAAAAACTCAGCCATGGTCAACCTTTTTCGTACGTTAAAGTGTCATGCCTCACCATGCGCACGTCGTGGCCGTAGAGCTCATGGATCATTTCGCCTGTAATTTCGCTGGTCGGATGAGTAACGACCCGCCGGTTCACACAGGCAACGCTTTTGACATACCGCGAAACAAAGCCCAAATCGTGGTTCACAACCAACACTGTCATGTGTTCATTCAACCGGACCAAGAGTTCGAACAGCTCCACTTCCAGGGCTGCATCCACATTGGATGTCGGCTCGTCAAGAATAAGCAGCTCGGGTTCGGACACGAGCGCTCTTGCTATCAGCACACGCTGGCGCTGGCCCCCAGACAGCTCGGCAAAAGAGCGGTTCCTGGCTTCGTAGAGCTCCACCATCTCAAGGGATTGCCGGGCTTTTTCTCTGTCGGCGGCATTGAAAAACCCCCTGCTTCGGCCCGAGCCCAGCCTTCCCATCAACACCACATCCATGGAGGTGACCGGGAAGAGGGGATCAAGGGACGCATGCTGGGGCATATAGCCTATCCGAGGGCGGGCCCTGGCAGGGGATAGGCCAAAAACGCGGAGAGTTCCCTTTTGTGGTTTCAACAGGCCGAGTATCAGCTTTATGAGTGTAGTCTTGCCGCCTCCGTTGGGGCCGACGATGGACAGGAAATCACGGTCCTGCACTTCCAGGTTTACATCTTCAACAACATTCATCCCATTGTAAGAAAAAGAAACATCATGGATCTGTATGATTGCTTTATTCTGTACCATAAAAATTCCCGATATTACTCAATAAGGGCTTTTCGTAAAAGCTCGGCCATAATTTTCAGGTTTTCCAGATAATCCGCGGCCAGAGGGTCCATGGCCACGACCTCGGCCCCAATGGCCCGGGCAAGGGTTTCGGCCTGGTCGCGGGTAAATTGTGGTTGAACGAAAATGATACGGACATTTTCTTTCCTGGCTCTTTCAATCAGTTTCGATAACCGCCTGGGGCCCGGCTCCTTCCCCTCCACTTCCACAGCTACCTGCCTGAGTCCGTATGAATCTCCGAAGTATCCAAAGGCAGGATGAAAGACGAAAAAGGACTCCCCCTTCACCGGGGCCAGCATTTCCGCTATCTGCCTGTCGATCTTTTCCAGGTCCCGCTGAAAAAGGCTCAGGTTGCGCTGGAACTCGCCGTTACGTTCAGGAACAAGTTGGCACAAAGCCTTGCATATGGTCCCTGCCTGTATGCCGGCAAGTTTGGGGTCCAGCCATATGTGGGGATCCGGGGCTTGTTTCCCGCCGGAGTTATTGAAAAACCGCATAGAAACGCCTTTGCGCGTGTCGATAATCTCCAAGTCCGGATTGACGTCGGACAATTTGTCAATAAACCCCCGTTCAAAAGGAACACCTATGCGGAAATATACATCCGCCTCTGCCAGCCTGGCAATCTGCTTGGGAGTAGGCTCGTAGGTTGCAGGAGATTTTCCCGGACCGACGAGTTCTTCCACATCTACAAATCCCCCGCCTATTCGTTCCACAAAATACACCTGGGGGGAAATGCTCACGAAAGCCTTTAGAGAAGCACCGAAAGCTTCTGCGTTGCCGGCGATTGCCTTCACCAGGATAAAGAAACACCAAAGAATAAAAAGTTTCCTGAACATTCGACACCCTATTCCACGATTGATTTGCGGCCGCAGACCAGAACACGCTCGTCACAGTCTTTGCACCGCTCGATCATATGGTTCACAGAAAAATCATCCCAATGCTTCTTCTGATTCGGTGTAAGCATGCCCCTTCCGTTACACAGAGGGCATATTGTCCCCAAGGCCGAGATTATAGCCTGCCGGATGAATTCGGACCGGTTGGGGATATCTTTAATGGTTTCCATTAACTCCTTGTCAACTTTGAAAGTAACAGTTTCCTGCTTTTTTCTCATGAAGCCTCCGAACTTCGGGATTACTTTGTAATACACTACGATAAACATTGCTTCCGGTCTGTCAACCCGTCCTGGGCAGTTGCGATTCACCATGACGATGCCGACGTTCCCTTGAATACCTTGCCAATTGGCCCATAGAAAGGTATGAAAATCATTCCTGCTCGGGTTTGTCCCTTCGCTCAAAATACATTGTGACACGGAGATGCCATGGCAGCCGCAGACACTGAAAAACAATTGAAACGCTCTACGCTCCTTGTGGCGGTTATAGCGAATTTTCTTTCACCTTTCCTCGGCTCGGCGGTAAATGTCGCTCTGCCCGCCATCCAGAAGGATCTTTCAGCCACGGCCGTTCACCTGAGCTGGACCGCGGCCGCTTTCGTACTGGTAAACGCAATAGTGGCCCTGCCACTTGGCAGGGCCGCAGACATATGGGGAAGAAAGCGATTCCTCGCTGGTGGAATAGCCCTGCTCACTCTTTCTTCTGCAGCCTGCTGCCTGGTTCGAAGTCCGCATATGCTCATAGCGCTCCGAGCGCTGCAGGGCGCTGCAGGCGGAGCAATCGCCGTAAACGGCGTGGCCATAGTCACTTCCGTCTTTCCCCCGGAAGAACGCGGAGGTGCATTGGGCTTCGTTATTGCTGCGGTTTACACCGGTCTTTCCGCCGGCCCTTTTCTCGGCGGCATATTGACGGGGTATTTCGGGTGGCAGAGCATTTTTATTTCCACATCGCTGCTCGGCGCCATCGCCTTTTCATGGATAGCCTTGGGTCTTAAAGGCGAATGGGCCGACGCTGCAGGCCAACGACTCGACTTCACAGGCTGTTTTCTTTACGCCTGCGGACTTTTCGGCATCACCTACGGAGCGTCGATCCTTCCCGGAACCCCGGGGATCCTATTGTTGACAACCGGGCTTGCTGTGCTCGCTCTTTTCGTGAGGCAGCAGTATTCGTCTTTTTCTCCGGTTCTTGACATGCATCTTTTCATAGCAAACAGAATGTTCGCTTTTTCCAACCTCGCAGCTCTCATTCACTACTCGGCTGTTTTCGCAGTCACCATGCTGATGAGTCTCTACCTGCAATTCGTAAAAGGCCTGCAGCCCCAGGCTGCAGGCCTGGTGCTGCTCGCCCAGCCCTTAATCCAGGCTGCTTTCTCCCCTGCTGCGGGCCGCCTCTCGGACTTGCGGGATGCCGGCAGGGTTGCCTCGGTGGGGATGGCTTTAACCGGGGCGGGGTTGGTTATGCTCATGTTCACGGGCACGGAAACTTCCATCACCTATATAGTCGGGTCACTTTTCGTGCTCGGGTTCGGATATGCACTGTTTTCAAGCCCAAATACCAACGCAATTATGAATTCGGTGTCAAAACGGCATTACGGGGTCGCATCAAGCGTCACAACCACAATGCGGGCCGTAGGCATGAGCATGAGCATGGCAGTGGCAACGGTCACTATTTCGTATTTCGTGGGAAAGGCGGCGATCGATCAGCAAAACATTCCTACTTTCCTTCAAGCAATGCGGGTATGCTTCGGGGTTTCGATCATGCTTTGCTGCGCCGGCATAGCAGCCTCCCTCGCCCGGGGTTCAATCCGCGAAAAACTTTGATATCGACCCTGATGCTAGCCGTCCCTTCGGCTCTCTGGTATAATGCTGAAAGCAAGAAAACGCTGAGAGGCCAGCCGTTCCTGACAGCTGATGAAAAAATTCGTTTTCGACTTCCCACGGCGCCGTCATATTTACTAGCCATTGCTTTTATATAAGACTATTCAAGGAGGGTAATTTATGGTCAATTTAATTTATATATTTATTGCCTTTTTAGTAGCCTCTTCAATGACACTTTCAGGGTGCACGGGTTTCGAAGCAAGGTTAGCGCCTCCAGGCCCTGAAGCCCCTGACATCGAAACCCTGCTCTCAGATCAAGACAACTACGATGTCTATTTCGCCGGCCGCGCGGTGCACCTTCCCACGGCCCTTGCATTTGATGCCAAGGGGGACAGCTTAAAACTGACTTTCCATGAATACTGGGTGCCGGTGACAAATCCCAGACTCACGCGAGAAATAGTAGGCTGGATGGCGATTGATTCCAGGTACAGTCCTGCTCTTTACAGAATTAAAGGGAAAGACGGCAAATTTTACGGTTACCTGTACAGTAATGAATTCGGCGTACCAATAACGTCTCCCGAACCAGGTGTTCTTCGGCTCGGCAATATGCATCCGACCCGCTGGGATGTTATCCTAGACGACGATTAGGTGCGTTTTCCGGCCTTTCGAAGGGGTCATCCAAAAGAGGCAGGGAATCATTTTTCATTGAGCATAACAGCCGACAGCTCGGCCATGGACTCCACATGAAAGGATGCGGGGAGGGAAGGATTCCTGAATGCTGCAAAAGACACTCCGGCAGCGGAGGCCGTTTCGGCGTCCACCTCTGAGTCCCCGACGTAAAGCGCCTCTTTGCGATGCAGGCAGAACCGATCAAGGATTATCTCAAGGCATTCGGGGTCCGGCTTGGGATGCTTCACGTCGAAGGAGGAAATCACGGCATCGAAATATTCCGTCAAGCCGAAATGACCTAACACCTGTTTTATTGTCGTGCTTCTGTTGGTCGCGACTGCGAGTTTTGCCCTGCCTTTAAGTGAAACGAGGATTTCTTCGAGGCCGGGCTCGATTTTCAGTTTACCGATAAACCTCGTGTAATCCATGACCCGACGGTAATTCTCCGCTTCATCCTGCTCGGGATAATTTCTGAACAAGTGCCTGACGGACTGCTCGCCTGTGGCCATGTGTATATACCGGTGATCTTCGGCCGGCATGGGTGGATAGCCGAAATAATTCAATATGTGATTGTAATAATCGATATTCGATTCTTTTGAATCAAACATCACTCCGTCGCAATCGAATATCACCGCCCGAAACAAAACTGCAGCATCAATCATTGATTTTCTCCGACGACCCAAGATCAAGGCCTGGGCAATAATAAAAATCCCCCTGCCGAAGCCCGGGGGATCTAAAAAAGCAGAAATAAATATAAGTTTAGTGGAAATGCCTCTCTCTGGCGAAACCCATCATCTGGAGCGCGGTCTTGACGATAACCACTCCAATACCGGTTCCGATAATGATCAAGACCAGATAAAAGAGCCCCAAAAAAAGGTAATGACCGCCCTCCCACTGCCATTCAAATACAAATGGGAACATAACATTTCTCCTCTGTCTGAGCCTCCGGCCTATTCCGCCGCGGCATTAAGTTCTCTTTCCTTCGGAAACACAGGCAGGTAACGGTACGAAATCGAAAAAAGCAGAAAACCGTACCCGATCACCGCCATCGAAATACCCCATTCCTGCCAGGTAGGCACATAACTTACGAACTCATCGAAGGGCATCACCGGAACAGCCAGGGTAACGATTGTAAAAACGAACCTATTAAGCACAATTCCGGCACAAGCCATCAAGCAACCGGCTATCAGCCATCCCTTGTGTTTCCTCGCCCTGGCATTGGTCAGGATAAGGGCCGGAACCACTCCTAAAATCACGATTTCAAAAGCCACCATCCACAGCCCGTAAGGCCCCTCGCGGTAAAAATCCGTAAAAGCGAGGCCTGCCGGGTGTGCAACACCGTAAACCCATGCGATAGTGTCGAGAATTTTCAAAACGACATATGACGCAAGAAGCCACCCGGAAATTTTAGCAAGAGTCTGAAAAGCAGCATCAGGTACCAATTTTTTCCTCGTTACAGCCTGGGCCAATTTGGTGCATAAAATCGTGAAAGCCGGCCCAGCCGCTATTGCAGACAGGATAAACAGGAAAAACGTCCACGGCCAAACATAAAATCCCTCCCGGAACGCGAAGGGACGCGCGTACATCACACCGAAAAGCCCGCCCAGTGAGCCCTGGTGAAAGAAAGAAAGGAAGGTTCCGGTGGCTGCGAAAACAGCCATTATGCCATGCAGATTTCCGCCGGCAAGCCTCAATTCTCTTATCTTTGAAAGCTGCCTGTTTTCAAGTATGATAGGTATATACTCAATGGCAAGAACACTGAGATAGACTGTAATGCAGAATGAAACTTCAGCCAGCATGGAATGAACGTTTACATGCCAGAATATGAACCAGCCCCGTATCGGCTGCCCTATATCGATTCCCAACATCGCAACCGCGCCCGAATAACAGATGAAACCTATGATGACCGCGGCGTTAATAATATCTTTCAGTTCTTTTTTTCCAACAATGTAGGTCAGAAAACCGGTGAAAAAGGCTCCGGCCCCCAGGGCGATCACCGCGAGATCAAAAACGATCCATAAAGCGAAGGCAAAATAGTCCGACATGTTGGTCTGGTTGAGCCCCTTGAGAAGGCACAAAGCGGCGGAAATCCCGCCCCAGGCCAGTAACAGAAGCCACGGGACGGTCCACAAAAAGAATTTCCATGCCGGACACCTGTTCACCCCTTCGGGAAACAATGCGGAATCCAGAGCGGATTTCATTTTAACTCCTCCTGATCAAGGTCGCTGTCATCATGCTTTAACCGTATGAACCGGCTCTCCCGGCAAGTAGTTGTCAGCCGATCGCCGCACCCAGTCTTTGCTCGAAAGATA
>CAYXDR010000028.1:0-15002 GCA_964463515.1 uncultured Desulfobacteraceae bacterium
GACACTTGGTCAGGCTGGATCTCGGAATGTTCGATAGGATGAGGAGGAACCTCAAGAAAACCGGGGACCGGATCGACGAGGGACTTGAACAGATTGAGGCGGCATCCGGTCAGGTCAAAAAAAGCGCCCAGCAGGTGGCTGCCTCGGCTTCGGAAAAAGTGGAGAAGTCCGTTCCCCCCGATGTTCTTGAAAAATCCGGATTTAGGCCTGATTCTTTTTTGCCAGGGGCCAGGAAGGTGAATCCCTGGCACGACAGGGGATTTCCTTTCGTGGTCAAATGCAGAAAAAGGCTTGAAAACGACGAAGGGGTGATCAAATGTCTCAAGGACCTGGGCTTTGACTCCAGGAGTATGCGCAGGGCCTGGCTGGGTATTAACACCGAAGAGATAAAAGAAGACAGCGCCCTCTGGGGTCTGGAGAAATCTTCAGGCGGAACGGAAAAGAAAAATGAGGTTTTAATACCACGCGGCCTGGTAATGCCCCGTTTTGACGAGGCTACACTGAATAGGGTCCTGGTGATGCCGGAGGGGTGGCAGGATGGTGAAAATCTTTCAAAGGGGTTGGTTGTAGAAGGTTCGGCCGAAGCTCCTCTTTGGTATCCCGCAGATAAGGGTGCGCCGGTGGTCGCGGCGGCCGATGAACTTCAGGCCCTTCTCCTGGAACAGGAAATAGGGGACGCCTGTTCGGTTATTGTTCTGGAAAGCCCTTCCCAAAAACCGCCTGAAGATGCCGAGGCTGAGATCGGGCAGTCGGACGCTTTTTTGATCATCCTGCCCGCAACATGTGCAGAAGGAGACCCGCTGCAGGAAAAATGGCGGGGAGCTTTTCCCAACGCGCGGCCGTATCCTTTTCCAAAAGGGAAAACTCTTTTCGAGGCCCGAAAAGAGGGGTTGGATATCCGTAAATGGATAATGGATGCCCTGCCGAAGGATTTTGTTGAAAAAAACAAGGTCGCCCCCGAGTTTCCCGAGGCGGGCGGGCCTCCGACAGCCAAGGACCTGGCCGTGCCTATTCCGGAAATAGACGTGAAGGCGCTCGTGGAAAAATCCGGCAAGGAAATCCGCGGTTTCCTGGAAAAGCAGACAGGAGACATCGCCTCGATGGCAGAGCGTTTGAAATCCCAACTAGTCTTAAAGGCAGGCGGCGCGCTGGCCAAAGCGGGGATAAATCCAGATCAGGCTTTTAAACCGCAGCAGGCCCCGAGGCCGGTCTCTCCAGCTGGTATCGGAGAAACCATGGCCAAAAAACTGGAAGACCACCTCCAGGTCATGAAAAATAATGGAACACTCACCCCGGAGCTTGATCGAAGCGTCTCGCAGGGGATCGAACATATCAGGAAAATGAGCAGAGAGGCCCAAGTACGCTACGACCAGGGAATGGCCAGGTTGGAGTCGGCGAAAAAGACGCTGGACGAGGCTTCCACAAAGGCCAAGGCACAGGAGATGCCGGAGGCCGGGAAGAAAAAGTTTAAGAAATTCGGTATGGATTCGGACCGCATGGTGAAAAGGACACGGGATGAGGTGATCGAAATGCACCGAAAGGGAGACAGCCTTGCATTTGCCAAGTTGTCCGGGGTGGACCTTTCGGGCCTGGATCTTCAGGGGATTGATCTTCGCCAGGCCGAATGCCGCAAGACCGATTTCACAGGGTCGATTCTTGACGGGGCGGATTTGACCCAGGTTATGGCAATAGAAGCGGATTTTTCAGGGTCCTCGCTCAAAAAGGCTACCCTTGACCGGGCCATGTTCATCAAGGCCGGGCTTAAAGGATCGAACCTGAGCGGGTCGGAAATGACCCAGGCGACGTTCAAGGATTCGGACTTGAGCGGTGCGGATTTTAGCGGGGCGTCGCTCCAGATGACCACGATAATGGGGACGGCTCTAGCTAAAACCAGGTTCTGCCGGATGAACGCGAATCTCTGTGTGTTTTCCGATGCCTCGGCCGCTGGTGCGGATTTTGAAAAATGCCGGCTGGAACGCTGCCTTCTCAGGAAACTTTCTTTAGACGATGCCGGTTTTTCCGGGGCCGCGCTGCCTTCAACGACATTCATGGAGGACCATGGGGAAAGGGTCAGTTTTAGGTATGCAGATATGCACAAGACCCGTATGAACAACGGGACGAAGTTTCCCGGTGCTGATGTCCGGGACGTCTCCTTCACCCAGGGGTCCCTTCGGGAGACGGACCTTTCAAACGGGGATTTCACAGGGGCCTGTCTGGATAACAGCCTTTTGGAGAAGTGCGATCTCACCGGGGCCAGGCTCTGCAGGATTTCCGCTAAAACCTGTCGCTTTTCCAAGTCGAACATGGAAAATGCGGACATGCGCTTCATAAATCTTTTCAGCGGGTCTCTGCGTAAATCCAGGCTGGTGGGCGCGGATTTAAGGGGGGCGAATCTTTATGCCGTGGATTTCTACAAGTCCGTGATGGGCGGCACAAAAATGGAAGGAGCCAATGTGAAAAAATCGCTTTTGTTCAAGCGGCTGGAATTTCTGAAAGATGACGGGAGAATCGAATGAAGCGGGAAGAAATTCTGAAGGCCGTTGCAGCCAATGAAACGCTGGAAGGCATTGACCTTACAGGTGTGGATCTGTCCAACGCAGATCTTACCGGCGGCCGTTTCGAAGACTGTATCCTGCGGGATGCCGATTTTTCGGGCACAAAAATTCTCAAAACCGGATTCAGGAGATGTGATTTTTCCGGGGTTCGTTTTCACGGCACCGACCTGACCAAGGTAAACCTGATGAAGATGCGTTTTGAGAAGGCTTCCTTCAAGGGGGCGACCCTGCATGAAACCATGCTGACCGGGGCCGATCTGTCGGGGGCGGATTTTACGGAAACTCTTGTCAGTTGGACCCTCATGCAGAACGCAGATCTCATCAAGGCGAGCTTTCGTAAGACGCGGTTTGAAAAAGCCCTTCTTCAGCACACGAAATTGATGGAGGCTGACTTCAGGGACGCTGACCTCCTGAAAGTGATGTTTAACGGCTCTGACCTTAGCGGGGCCCGCTTCCAGGGCGCACACTTTGAAAAGGTCCTGTTCCAGGGCTGTAACCTTGCAGATCAGGATTTTCGAGGGGCGAAATTCTCTCAGGTCAACGCGGCCCAGGCAGACCTCAAGGGCGCCGACTTCACCGAGGCTAACCTCAGGTACTCGACTTTTATGGATGCTGACTTAACCGGGGCAAAACTGGCCGGGGCCAGGGCGCAGAATGCACTCTTCAAAGGGGCTGTCTTGAAGGGGACGAATTTTTCCGGTGCAGATCTTTCGCATGCTTATTTCGGGGACTGCGATGCCACCGGTGCTGATTTTTCCGGGGCCACCATGGTAAACAGTCTCCTGCCCGGGGCTAAATGCGCGGCTGCTGTCTTCAAGGGGACACGGTGCCTTTATGCGGATTTTTCCCGTGCCGACTTGTCTGGTGCAGACTTCAGGGGAGCGAATCTGTATGCAGCGAAATTGCACAGGATCATCGACGAGAACACGAACTGGAACGATGCAAATCGGATGCTTGTAAAGAGCACAGATAAGGAAATGGAAGAGGCCGAGACATGGCGGCCACCCGAGTGACAGAATCAAGGAGGATTGATCATGCAGGAGCTTAAAAGGGCGAAAGATTGCATAGAGCCTTACCTGGAATATGGGTCGGTGGTGGAAGAAGGCCCTGTTCTTCTTGTGGAAACACCTACCGGCTCCTACCCCGCAAGGAGGGCGGTGAGCTGTCTGGTGGAGCCGAGACCAGGAGATTTTGTGCTGCTTTCATTTAATGGCGAGGCTGGGTGTTTTGTGCTCTCGGTTCTCACCAGAGAGGAATCTAGCGGGTCCGGGAGTGATTTTTTTTTCGAGGGTAACACGAATCTTCATGTCCGAAAGGGTTCCCTCAACATCTCGGCCGAAGAGGGAGTTTCACTTGCTTCCGAAAGGCTTTTCATGGCCGCGAAGAAAGGGGAGGCCACATTTAAAAGTTTTTCCTTCGTTGGGGAGGTTGTTTCGGCGCAGGTGGAATCCATCAAGACGGTTGCCGGAAAGGTGGAAAATATTTTCCAGCGGCTTACCGAGCGGCTTATTGACGTTTTCCGGTTTGTGAAGGACCATGAAGAGGTTCAGACCGGATCGACCCGCTACCTCGTAGAGACAAACCTCACTATGCATTCCAAAAATGCGATGCACGTGGCCGAGGAAATCGTTACAATAAATGCGGAGCAGGTGCATCTGGGATGATCAGGTGAGATAATTTGAAAGATCTGAAACTGAAAATAAATGTAAACCAGGGAAAAACCATTGATCAACAGTAGTATATGGAGGAGATCATGTTTATGTTAACCCAGGGGGCAGGGATGAATCTCGGTTTCCCGGATGTCTGCATCACTCCTGCGGCGCCTTCGCCGCTCCCGATACCCTATCCGGACATCCATATTTCCGCAGCGACCGCGCCGGCGGCCTACAATGTACTGGTTGACTGCATGCCGTCGATCAATCAGCTTTCAACCGGCCTTGTAAGCTTCGGCGACTGCACGGGCGTAATGGGAGGAGTGGCTTCCCACACCGAAGACGGACAGAACAAATACGTCATGGGCTGCCTTACGATTATGGTGGACGGTGCGCCGGCCCAACGGCTCACGAGTGTCACCGGCCAGAACTGCATGGGGATGCTCCCCAACGCGCCGGGGACCTCTATTGTACCGAGCCAGGTGACGGTTTTGACACTGGGATGAAACATCAACCTGAATTCTAACCGAAGAGGAGTCTCAATGGAACTTTTGACACCCGGACAATCCTTCATGATAGGAAGCATGCCGCATAAGCGCGTCGAGGAAGCATTTGCAGTCCTGGACAGGTTTCCTCTCGACATCCCGACCTGGCCCCAACTGCCAGCCCGGTCTTTCGTGGAAGGAATGATTCCCCAATGCAGTGAAGGATTCCCGGGAATAAGAATAGACGCAGAAGAAAAATCCATCAGGCTTGATCGCAGCAGCGGCCTGGTCGAGGCAATGACCGAGGCTTACGAAGCCGTGATAGCTGAAGACCGTGATTATTTCGCCATTTCAGCTGATTTCGCCCAGGGCCTGCATCGTTTTCTCGAACCGAGTGGAAACGACGGTCCCCGGCATGTCGCAAAAGGTCAAATCACAGGGCCGTTTACCTTCGGGCTGGGGTTGAACGATGACGAAGGAAAGGCTATCTGGTGGGACGACGGATACCGAGACCTCATTTACGGCGGCCTGGCCCTCAAGGGGGCCTGGCAGGTTGAAAAAATGAAAGAAGTGGCCGAGAGGGTCATAATGTTTTGTGACGAGCCTATTCTTTCCGCACTGGGAACCCCGGCCTACATGGGGGTTCGGAACGAAGAGGTGGTGGAAGGACTCAACCGCGTGATAGACCCTGTGAAAGCCGCTGGAGCCATAGTGGGCATGCACTGCTGCGGTAACATGGATTGGTCCATTACGACCCGGGCCAACCTTGATGTTATTTCTTTTGATGCATATGAATTCGGTGATAAATCAACAATTTATGCATCTGAAATTTCGGGCTTCCTCGAAAAGGGGGGATACCTGGCCTGGGGCATCGTGCCCACAGGAGACCCGGATGCCGTGGCCCGCGAGACGGTGGATTCCCTGGTCGAGAGGATGGATAGGCTCATCAAATTGTTCGTGGACGCGGGGGTGGATGAAAGCGTTCTTTTGAAACGTTCTCTCTACACTCCTTCCTGCGGCGTCGGTTCGCTTCCCGAGGAATCCGGGGCGAGGGTGCTGGAACTGCTTTCCGGGCTGAAAAGGCGTCTTGTGCAGGCATGAAAGTTTCGGATGCCTGGTCTGTTTTTTTATCCTTGATGAGGTCGTAAAAGTACCATCTCCGACTTCGGCGGTTAAGGGATGTAAAGACCGGCTTTCACCGGGAGATACAGAGAGAACCAGGGCACTAAAGAGAGTATTATCAAAACTACTACGTCCATGAGGACGAACGGTATGGCCTGCCTTGCCACCGAGTCGATATCTCCCTTTATCAGGTTGGCGGCGGTGAAAAGGTTCACTCCCACCGGGGGGGTTGCCTGGCCGATCGCAAGGGCGGAGATAAATATCACCCCGTACCAGAGCGGGTCTATGTGGAAAGCTGCAAGGACCGGGATCAGGATCGGCATGACGAGAAAAGAGATTGAAATGGCATCCAGAATCATTCCCAGTGCCAGGAGAAGCAGGTTTACAAGAATGATCATGACCACGGCGTTTGGAGATATGTGGATGATGGTGTTGGCAGCCAGATCTATAATCCCTATCACCGATGCGGCCCATGTGAAAATACCGGCAAACACCACTATGAACATTATGACTGAACTCGTGACGCTGGCTTCGACGAATATTTCCACCAGATCCCGGAAACTGACGGAGCGATAAATAAAAAGGGCAATGAAAAGACTGTAAAATACTGCAACAACGGCCGCCTCGGTCGGAGTGAAAATTCCGGAATATATGCCTCCCAGGATGATCACCGGGGCGATTATCGCCCAGAAGGAATTCTTGAATGCCACAAGAATTTCTTTCAAGCTCCCTCTCTTTTCAAGACCCCGGTAGCCCCTTTTTCTGGATATCAGGTAGGCAACGACCAGCGTTCCCGCGCCTGTAAGTATGCCGGGAAAGATGCCTGCCACGAACAGTGCGCTAACCGATACGCTGGTGATGTTTCCATATATGATGAATGCGATGCTCGGTGGAATTATTATAGAAAGGTCCGCTGAGTTGGCTATGGTTGCGCCGGCGAAATGCTTGTCATAGCCGTGTTTTACCATGGGGGCCAGCAGGATCAAGCCGACCGCCGCGGTTGTTGCGGGTCCGGATCCGGAAAGCGCGCCCCAGAACATGCAGGTCAGGACCGCCACCATGGCGAGGCCGCCCACCGCTTTGCCGACGAGAAGTTCGAAAAAACGGGCGATGGTCGCAGCTAGCCCGGCTTTTTGCAGGATAACCCCGGCCAGCACGAAAAACGGGATCGCAAGAAGCGGAAAGGATGCGATGCCGGACGAAAAATTGACCCCCAGCATACCTATACCCAGATCAAACCAGTAGACGGTTAGAACGGCGGATATGCCTAGGGCTGTGCCTATCGGCATTCCCATCACCATGAAGATCACGAAAGACAGGCTGATAACCAGAGCTTCCATATCCTTACAACCTGCGGTCCAGTAGTTTCAGCTTAGCCATCGAATGCCTGTAAATCCCTGTGAAAACGAAGACCGAAAAAACCGGAACGCCTGCATAATAGATCCAAACAGGTACGGCCAGAGCAGGAGAAGTGGCCTGGAAAAGAGTTATTTCATTGTAGATGGCCTGTATCATGTAGTAATCGACCAAAATAAAAAGCAGTGCGCTTGCCGCCGAGTTGAGAATCGTGATGGTTTTCTTCATTTTATCGGGGAATATGTTGTACAGGGTCACCATTCCAAGCTGGCCGCCTCGTTCGAATGCGAGGCCGGAGCCGATGACCGTTACCCACACGAATAGATTTATTGTGATTTCCTCTGTCGCTGAAATAGAGAAATGAAACAAATAGCGGCTCAAGACATTGACAAAGGCTATGGCAGCCATGATGAAAAGAAAAATTGCCGCCAACCAGTGATCTATACGAATGCGATTCATGCCGACCTCGTTCCCATAGCCGGGGCCTCCAGGGATTTGGCGCCTGAAGGCCTCCTGCCACGGAAAATCATCCCTGTTTGTCCGCCATAGACAGAGCGGGGAACTATTCAGCCATATCGGCCTTGGCCTTCAGGTAAATATCCTCGCCGATCTTTTCGACCCACTTGTCGATGACGGGTTTGGTGGCTTTTTTGAAAGCCGCCACATCCTCATCAGATAGAAAGGTAACAGTCATCCCCTTGCTTTCCATGTGTTTCACCGGCTCGGGGACATCCATGGTATGATCGAATTCATTTTTCAGGATATCTATGGATTTATTCCCGTCGAGGCCGGCCCTGCACAGGGCGGTTTCGAACCGGCCTGCTTCGGCGGCTGCCTCTTTGATGGCTTTCTTTATATCGTCAGGGAAGGCGTTCCAGTCTTTCTTGTTCCAGTAGAATATCAGCGGATCCACGAGATAATTCCAGAAACTGGCGTACTTGTGATACTGCCAGATCTGGACAGGTACCAGGACTCCCACCGGGTTTTCCTGGCCGTCCACGACTCCCTGCTGAAATGCAGTCACAGCGTCGCCCCAGTTCATATCCACTGGGTCGGCTCCAAGCTGCCTGTAGATGTCAATGAAGATGGGGCTGCCCACCACCCGGAATTTGAGTCCCTTCATGTCTTCGGGTCTCTTGATCGGCTTCTTGCTGTTGGTAACCTGCCTGAATCCGTTTTCCGCCCAGTCCAGCCCCACGAGACCTTTCCTGGACATGGCTTGGAAAATAGCTTCACCTGTCCTTCCGGTTTTTATTTTATCCAGGTTCTCAAAGTTGTTAATGAAGAAGGGAAGTGAAAAAACATTGCACTCTGGGATCACCGGCGAAATGTTTATCGTGGATTCGAGCGCGCAGTCGATCACACCGGTGGCCACGAGCTGCGCCGACTGGAGCTGGGCACCTTTCAGGAGCTGGCTCGAATAATACGGCTTGACATTCATCTTTCCGCCGGTTTTTTCTTTGACAAGCTCAGCGAATTTGGCCGCCCCCATGCCCCAGTAGAAGGTGGGGCCGACATTAAGCTGCATCTTGTATTCCTTTTTGAACTCGAATGCGGCGCCTTGTGGGGCAAAAAGTGTGCACAGGAAAAGCGCCGACACCAGCACCACCAATACTCTCTGACTTTGCTTTGACATATTCGCTTCCCTCCTCTTTGATTCCGGGATATACCCGGGTTGATGTGTTAGTGAAATCACCTAAGAGTTCATCAAGGTTTTTAAAAAAATGAAATTAGATCAACTAGTTTAGCTGATAGTATACAAATAAAGTTTTTTATCGTACATTTACTAGAGTTTATAGTTAATTGTATGTATAGCTTTTGCGCTTGGGCTCTGTCAACAGGTATTTTTGATTCCCAAATCCACTGTCCAGTTTTCCCAGGCGAAATTTTCGGGATGTATTCGGCAATGCGATAAAGTGTTGACACGAGCACCTGTTTCGGTCCAAAATCACTTGCCGGATAGAAACGAGGAAAGGAATAACAACCGTGCATATCATTTGTTCAGCGGCCGCCGCCGCCGGGACTTCAGTCCAGGCGAGCGGAGGCTGCGATTAAAAAAACATAAACGCAGCATTTCACGCCACGGACTGAGGTGAAACGGTCCGTGGCTTTTTTTGCCCCGGATCCGATGGACCGGGGTTTTTTTTGTTTTTTCCCCTATTACTGTAAAGGAGGATCACATGGACCAGACAAGCCCGGTGGCCTTTGCGCCCCGAATGGAACAATTGCCGCCATACCTGTTCGGAATGATCAACGAGATCAAAATGAGGAAGCGCCTGATGGGGGAAGATGTCATCGATCTCGGTATGGGAAATCCCACAGACCCGACACCGGAGCCTGTGATAGGTAAGCTGTGTGAAGTCGTGCAGGACCCCAAAAGCCATCGATACCCGGTGGCTCAAGGCCTGAGAAACCTGAGGCGTGAAATCGCCAGGCTCTACTACAGGGACTACGGTGTCAAACTTGACAGCGAAACCGAGGTGATATGCACGATCGGTTCCAAGGAAGCACTTTCTCACATGTGCCTTGCCGTGGTTGGGCCTGGAGACAATGTGCTCGTCCCGGCTCCGGCTTTCCCTATCCATATATATGCTTCGGTAATAGCCGGAGGCAACGTCATCCGTATCCCGCTCGAGGTCGAGAGCCGCTTTCTGGAACGTATAGCCATGATGTGCGAGTCGCTGATTCCCCGTCCCAAGGTACTGATACTGAATTATCCGCACAATCCTACAGGTAAGATCGCAGACCGTGGTTTTTTCGGTGAAATCGCGGCCATGGCCAAAAAATTTGGATTTGCAGTGCTTCAGGATTTTGCCTATGCGAAAATCACCTTTGACGGTTATACTGCCCCCAGTTTCCTGGAAGTTGGTGGTGCCAAGGATGTTGGCGTGGAATTCGGTACCTTTTCAAAATCCTACAACATGGCCGGATGGAGGATAGGGTATTGCGTTGGAAATGCAGCGCTGATAAAGGGTCTCGGAAAGATAAAGGGGTATTATGATTACGGAGTTTTTTCCCCTGTTCAGATATCGAGTATCGTGGCGCTCAGGGATTGTGATGAAGACGTGGTGAAGCAGGTGAAACTCTATGAATCCCGCCGAGACACTCTCTGCCGTGGGCTTGCGGCTATGGGCTGGGATGTTGTGCCGCCGAAGGCCGGCATGTTTGTTTGGGCTCAAATACCGGAACCTTTTCGCCGGATGGGTTCCATGAATTTTGTTCTTCATCTGGCAGAGCACGGAAACGTGACCATGAGTCCAGGCATAGGTTTCGGCGAGGAAGGTGAAGGATACGTGCGCATCGCGATTGTCGAAAATGAGCACCGGATCCGCCAGGCATTGAAACAGATGCGCAGATGCCTGCGGAACCTTGATCCGGGAAAACTTGAACGGAGGTATGCCGACAGGGAAGCGGGCAGTGGCGCATAAAAATGCAATGAGGGGGGAGGAGCCCGATTCCTGAATGGATTTTCGTTCTTTCATTTCACCGACATGAAAGGTTTCAACTGGAGGAGTTTTTTATCCTGAGTGGCTACAATGTGATAATACTTGTCCTGCGGCACGTAGATGTAAGGAACATCTTCCTGCCTCCGGTAAAGAAAATGCGCCAGAATCATGCGGTTGACCCCTCGGTGGCCTATTATCATTATCCGGTCCGCCGTTCCACTGAGATACAGGGCTTTTTTGATCCCCGTGTAAATCCTGGACTTCATTGTCACATATCCCTCACCTTCCGGGTACACATAATTATATTTGTCCTTTTTGCGGTCGGAATAAACTTTGGGGAATTTTGTCCTGATTTCTTCGTAGCTCATGCATTCACATATACCGCTGTCTATTTCATCAAATTCTCTTAATGATATGGTTTCGCTGCCTTCCTGGATTTTTTGTATGGGGATGGCCGTTTGTCTGGTGCGTTTCCTGGTGCTTGTGAAAATAAAGGGAATTGTTGTTTTTTTGAAATAATCGGCAATTGCATGCGCCTGGCCCCAACCGTTTTCGGTCAGTTCCGAGTCACCGCCTATCCTGTTTTCCAGGTTGAAAAAGGTTTCGCCGTGGCGGACGAGAAAAAGGTTCTTTACGGTGTCTGTGACGAGAAAGTCCCTGATTCGGTCGTAGAAGGGAATGGTCTCCGAGATTTCTTCCTTAAGTATCTTGTTGTGCAGAGAGTCGAGTATGACGAAATTTTTTTCGCTGTCCAGCGGGCTGTAAATTCTCTGGTAATATTTTATCCGCTTTTTGAAGCTCGCGATGGCTGCTTCCCGGGGCAGGTGGTTGAACTCCGGCAGCATGATTTTTCGCAGGATGCTCGCTTCCAGGATATCGTGGTCTTCGTTTATGCATTCGACAAAGAGAACCGGATGGTCATCGAGCAGCCCGGAGAGTTTTTCTCGGCGGCCTTTGCTTGCATGTGTCGCGTCCAGGACCGCCACCTGGCCCCCGCCTGCAAGGTAATCCCTTGCCCTCCTGATGTTTATCAAGGCGATATGTTCCCTGAGGGCAGACCCTGCAGTGTTGGTTGGCGCGTAGAATTCCGGGTCCGAAGAGCTTGGATCTGTCAGGCGTCTTCTGAGGTTTCCGTTATTGAAGATCCGGACCCGGATGCTGTCTTTCCTGAGGTTGTCCCTAAGCCTGTTTGCTATCGTGGATTTTCCTCTGGCCGGCAGCCCCACCAGTGCTATGTAAAGTTTGTAGCTTTTCATGAAATGACTTTAAGGCGGCTGGAAAAAAATGCAACATAAAACCTGGTGCGAGACCGGTCGAATAATCTTGAAGTTTCTGCAATGTGCTCTATATTACACTGAATGGCGTGAAGATCGCAGTGGAAGAAATTCGACAGGAGGATGATTATGCCGGCACATGCAATGGAGGGGGCCAGGACCCAAGCCCTGGTGAACGAGTTTGTAAGAAGTGTTTATAACTGGATGGCTATAGGACTGGGTCTTACCGGGGTGGTGGCCTGGTATGTGTCTTCTTCTCCCGCCGCAGTTCAAATGATCTTCGGCAACAAGATGCTTTTCTTCGTATTGATCATTGCGCAACTGGGAATGGTGTTTTCATTGAGCGGGATGATTTCCAGAATGAGTGCAGGAACCGCTACAGGCTTGTTTGTGGTATATTCCGGCTTGAACGGACTCACCCTGTCGTTCGTTTTTCTCGTCTATACCCAGACTTCCATCGTGAGTACGTTTTTCGTGTGTGCTGGGACCTTCCTGGCCTGCAGTATCTACGGGTGGACGACCAAGAGGGACCTGACCTCGTTCGGCGGGTTTCTGATGATGGGCTTGATCGGGATTATCATAGCTTCCCTTGTCAATATGTTCATCCGGAGCAGCGGCCTCAGCATGATGATCAGCTACATCGGTGTGTTTGTTTTTGTAGGGTTGACTGCTTACGACACCCAGAAGATCAAGAATCTTGCCATGACGCAGCCGTCCGGGCTGGAAGCTGGAGTTGTGCGGAAAGGCGCGATTCTTGGCGCGCTTTCGCTTTACCTGGATTTCATAAATCTGTTCCTGATGCTGCTTCGCATCTTCGGCCAGGCCAGGGAATAATATCCCTTTGATTGATCGACCGGCGGTTTTTCAGTCGGCTCCGCACCGGGCCGGATTTTACGGGAGCTTTGCCGATGAAGCCCGAAGCCGATGACTACAGGCCTTGCTACATGGATTTTTACGATAGCGGGGAGTTGCTGGCACGGCGGGACGCCGCGCTGGAATCTCTAGGCTGCTGCAGACTTTGTCCAAGGTCGTGCGGGGTAAACAGAACTGCCGGGGAATACCGTTCCGCCCTTTCAGCGGCGGCTGCGGCCGGCCTTTCCAGGCTCGACCGCAGAGACCGGCCACCGTTGTTGTTTCGTTTTTTCTGAGCCTGGTTTCCTTTATTTTCTTTTGCCTGAAATGTAAGCTTCGGCCAGTTCAACATCCTCCTTGCTGCCGATATATAGAGGGGTTCGCTGGTGGAGCTGCTGGGGGTCTATATCCAGTATGGGTCCGTTACCGTCGCTTGCGTAGCCTCCGGCTTCGGAAACCACCATTGCAAGGGGGTTTGCTTCCACCATCAACCTCAGTTTTCCATGAGGCTTTTTCGGATCCTTAAGGTCTGCAGGATACATGAAAATGCCTCCTTTCAGCAGATTCCGGTGAAAATCTGCAACCAGGCTGCCAACGTATCTTGATGTGTAAGACTTGCCGCCTTCGTTGTCGAGGCCTTTGAAATGATCGACAAGCGCACGGGTTTTTTCGTCCCAATGGCGATAGTTTCCCTCATTCACGCTGTAGATTTTTCCCTTGGGAGGTATTTTTATATTCGGGTGGGACCTTAAAAATTCGCCGATACTCGGGAAAAGCGTGAATCCATGCACGCCTGAGCCGTTCCCGGTTGTATAGACCATGATGGTGCTCGACCCGTATATGAAATAACCAGCAGCGACCTGCCTGCTTCCAGGCTGGAGGACTTCATCGAGAAGCACTTCTGCATCTGAGCGGCCCTTTGGTCGTCGGTAGATGCCGAAAATGGTGCCGATACTGATGTTTACGTCTATATTGGATGAACCGTCCAGAGGATCAAACAAAATTATATATTCGCCCCGGGGGAATTTAGGAGGAATCTGGATCAAGTCAGGGTCTTCTTCGGATGCCATGCAGCAGAGCTGCCCCACGTGCTGCATCCGCTCAATCATAACCTGGTTGGCGAAAATATCGAGTTTCTGGACCTGTTCTTCCTGAACATTGATTTTTCCGGTGGGCCCGAGGATGTCCACCAGTCCAGCCTTGTTGACCTCTCTGGAAATGACTTTCGCGGCCACGATAAGTTCGTTCAGCAGCGTAGTAAAGGCCCCGGTGGCATGCGGGTTTTCTCTTTGCTCCCTGAGGATATGCTCGGTGATCGTTATCCCCACACCTTCTCTTTTCATCTCATCCCTCCTTGCTGACGGTTTGGGTAAAAATCAACTGCTGTGCGCTGCGCTTCATCCTTGGCCCGTGAAGCACAGCAGGAGTATGCCCCATCTGCCTGGATTCGGCCCGCAACGCGGGAGAGCTTAGCTTTTTACACGGCCGTCTGACTTGCGAGTTTTTGCGAACTCGTCGTTGTTGGGTTTTTGTTTTTTCCTGGAGCGGCCCATGTTCCTGCATCCTCGTAGAGCCGAATCAACGGCATAAACCGACGTGGAAGGGCTCTGATCGCTCCGGTCGATAACCGGTTCGCATCTTTTTCAGCGTTGCAGATAGACATCCCAGAATTCGGGTTCTTCTTCCCGCCATCCGGGGCCGAAACGGCGGTCGCAAAAACCGCTCATGCGTTCGTACCATTTGACCCAGACATTTTTGTTTTTTTCCTGGGCTTCGAATATATCAGCCAGGAAATCGGCTATTCGGTGCATTTCGTCCTTAGGGACATAATAGGATGCCCCTTGTTTAACAGATTTTTTAAGGCTGTCCTTCGAAAGCGCGTGCGCGGTGAGCATAAGAGTGGGGATGCCTTTGCTCCGGGCGATGTCCAGGAGATCGTAACCGCGTACCCCCATGATGTCTAAAATCGCCGCATGGTAAAAATTTTTGCCGAGCAGCTCGGCTGCTTCATCGAACGAGGAAGCCGTGTCTAAGTTGCACATGTCAAGTGCTTCGGTCATGAATTCGAGCACGTCACTTTCGTCGTCCACAACCAGCACTCTTTTACCTTCCAGTATCTTGGCAGGGTCCATCGGTTTACTCCTTATTCTTAGCAGTTTGCCTCTATTGCCTTCCTTCCCCGCTCCCATTGCGGTATCCTTGGCGACGGCCCCGAGGGGCATGGCCTTTTCGACATTTTACCGACTCATCAATATTGATG
>CAYXDR010000029.1:0-14448 GCA_964463515.1 uncultured Desulfobacteraceae bacterium
CTGGTGGAGGACCGAGGTTTTGTCAAGCGGCCTCCTGCATGCGTTAGTGGATGTGGCGACCGTCTGTTTTGACCAGGAGGCGCGTCGGCCGGTGGCCGCTCCGGGTTTCCTGGAGCAGGCACTGAAAAATCTGCCGGTTTTTAGAGAAAAAAGAGGTGTAATAAAATGATTTACCGCCGTGGACGCAAAAAAGTGCTGAAGGCTGGGCTGTCTATGTCGTATTTGGCTTTGGCCGTTTGCCTCGTGGTGATTTTTACTGCAGTACGGACAGATGCGGGGGAAATAATGGACGTTAGGCAAGCCTATGAGAGGGCCGTCAACGAGCGCGGCCGAGCGGTTGATGAAGCAATCGAGAAAGTGAAGGCGTTTCTGGATGACAACCCTGACGATGTTCTGGCAGCCATGTATCAAGGCAGCCTTTACACCATGTGTGCACGGGACAGCTTTTTCCCATGGAAAAAACTGTACTACCTTCACAAAGGGGTTGATTTGATGGATTCAGCCATGGAGCGGGTGGCAGAAGCCGAACCCCACGGCCGTGACCCTGAATTGGAAATGCTGTTGATCCGGGCCGTGACCAACGCGCGTATACCTGGCATCTTCAACCGGGCCGGCCTGGCGCGCCAGGATTTTGCCCGCATCATTGACCACGAGGATTTTCCCGCGGTGTCCGAAAAGATGCGGGCAGAGGCGCTGGCCTGGGTCGCCCTTTATGCCCGCGAGGACGGGGAAACTGCGCGTGCAGAGGAGACAATGGCAGAGGCGCGGAGGCTGGACGCAGAGGCGGCCGAATCGGTGTGGAGTGAGAAATGAGTGCAATAGCCCCTGATCGAAAGGATTCGGCAAAGCCAGGAGGCACGATTCCTGAGAAAAACGAGGTGGTCCGCGCCGAAGGCCTGTCCAGGATTTACCGGCAGGGAGGGGAAACCGTCCATGCCTTGCAGCGCGTCAACCTGGTTCTGCGACGAGGCGACGTTACCGCTGTGACGGGTCCTTCCGGCAGCGGTAAAAGCACCCTTCTCAACATCGTGGGGTTGCTCGACAGTCCCGATAAAGGGTCCCTGGTCCTTGACGGGGCCCATGTGGATTTCCGCGATACATGGGCTAAGGAGCAACTGCGTTCGCGCCGCCTGGGTTTCGTTTTTCAAACTTTCAATTTGATGCCGGTGCTGTCGGCACTTGAAAACGTGGAGCTGCCGCTTCTCCTACGTTCGATGAAGCGCAAGGATAGAAGACAGTGCGCCGCCGAGATGCTGGCGGCCGTGGGCCTCGGTGACCGCCTGACCCATCGGCCGCGGGAGCTGTCTGCAGGCCAGCAGCAGCGCGTGGCCGTGGCACGGGCACTGGTCACCCGGCCGGCCCTCGTTCTCGCCGACGAGCCGACCGCCAGCCTGGACAGCCGGTCCGCCTTCGGACTGCTTGACCTGCTGCAAAAGCTGAATACCGAAATGGGTACCACCTTTCTATTCTCCACTCACGACAAGCGCCTGGTCGACCGGGTGCGTACGGTTATGCTCCTTCAGGACGGGAGGCTGACGCAATGATGGAATGGCTGATACTGGGTTGGCGGAATGTGTTGCGTAACACTCGCCGGAGTATCATGGCAGGGGGAATCGTGGCCTTGGGCACCCTGGCCTTGCTTTTGACCATAGGCTTTGTTCTGGCTACATTTATGGGTCTTCGTGAATCCACCATTCATAGCGATGTCGGGCATATCCAGATCGCGGCCTCCGGTGGTTTTGATAGATCGGCCGAAAAGGAGGCATTGCTTAGCCCTGAACGGGTTAAGGCCGTGGAACGTGCTGTCGGGGATTTGCCCGGGGTGCGGTTTTCGATGCCCCGGCTGCTGTTCGAGGGGCTGATTTCCACGGGGGACGATACAGTTGCGATGATCGGGCGAGGTGTCGATCCCGGCCGGGAGATGCGTATGTCCACAATGTTCGCCCCCATCGATGAGGGGCTGCCCCTGCCGGAGTCCATTCCCAGCGGAAAACGGCCGGCTTTGCTGGGAAGCGATCTGGCCCGGGCACTGGCCGTCCAGCCGGGGGACGTGGTTACTGTTCTTGCAACCATGCCCGGCGGTGGCATTAATGCGGTGGACCTGGATGTCTGGGGCACATACCGAACCGGCACGCCGGAGCGGGATGCCCGGAACGTAATGATGCCTTTGAGCATTGCCCGGCAACTCCTTGGCGTGGAAGGTGCCAGCAGGTTGGTGGTGGTCCTTGATGACACTGAAATTACTGACTCTTCAGGCGAAATTCTTCAAGCTGCATTTCCCGGCCTGGATGTTAGAACGTGGCCGATGCTGGCATCTTTCTATGATCAGGTGGTTACCCTCTATACTAATATCTTCACCGTCATGTGTACCATCATCGTCCTGGTGGTTCTTCTGTCCGTGGGAAACAGCATGCTTATGACTGTGCTTGAGCGGGTCCGCGAGGTCGGGACCATGCGGGCCATTGGATTCCAGGCGGCAAGGCTTCGTACGGGATTCGCCCTTGAGGGAGGCATCATCGGCCTGCTGGGAGGCGTTTTCGGCCTTGCAGTGGCCTTGGTGGTGTCTCTGGCGGTTACCGCCCTGGGCATCGAGATGCCCCCTCCGCCGGGCCGTACCACAGCCTATCCACTCATCATCCTGGTCAGCGGACCTGCTTATGGAACGGTGCTCCTGCTGATGGTGCTCTGCGGGATGGCCGGTGCCTGGGCCCCAGCCCACCACGCAGTCCGCAAGCCCATAGTGGAGGCGTTGGGCCATGATTGATCCAGTAAGAATCCAGAGGCAGGTATGTATGACCCTGTGGGCTTCCTTATGGGCTTTGGCTGTCTTATCAGCCGGCGCCCAGCTTTCGGCGGCCGGAAAAAACGCAACGGTTCCGCCGGATGTTCAGGCCTTGCTGGCGAAGGCGGATAATTTTCGAGTGCCTTTCCGGGAGGGACGCGTGCGGGTCGAACTTCTTGCTTTGGAGGACGGCCGGGTAACGGGCCGTTCGGACTTTGAGGTGCTTCAATCCGCCGACGGCGCCAGCAGGGTAGAGATGCTGGATGCCCGGGTACGCGGCCAGCGTGCTCTTCTTTCGGACCAAGGGTTGTGGCTTTATGTCCCGGCCAGCCGCCGGGCCATTCGGCTCACCCCGCTTCAGCGCCTGATGGGCAATGCCAACTACGGCGATATAGGGCGTATGCGCTTGACGGACGACTACCGGGTAGCACGGGCGGAACCGGCTGTGGACCGGCCTGGGGTATGGGTGTTGCACCTCGAGGCCTGCAGCGCGACTGCGGTCTACCCGGAAGTCGAAATGCTGGTGGAAGAAAAGACCGGGCGTCCGCTGATGGCCGATTTTTACGTAGCCAGCGGTAAACTTTTGAAAAGTGCCGAGTATGATCCGCCTGTGGAGCTCGACGGACGCGAAGTAATTGCCGCCATAACTTTCACGAGCGGTTCGGACGACGGCAAGCGTACCCGCATGGTGATGGAAGCTTTCCGGGAGCAAGCCCTGCCTGAGCACCTTTTTACCGTAAGCGGGCTCGCGAAGTGAGGTGGGCGGCAAAGTCGGCAGCAGTGCTTCTGCTGGGGATCTGGTGCAGCAGCTCGGCAACCGGCGCAGGTGTGCCGGTCGATACTGTTTTGTCCGCCGCCGTTCTTAGCGAAGTCGAAGTTTCCTCCGCCAGGACCAGCCGCTTCAATCCACGAGATATCCTGGACCGTAGGCATACCCGTTTCACAGAGGCCGTTGTACTGTCTCCCAAGACGGCCGGCATTCAGGGGCGTCTGCGTTTGGAGGCAGGAGGCGGTTTTCAGGGCGGAAACAATGACACATCAGCAGAGGTTCAGGAGCTTTTTACCACGTTTGATGTGACGGAGGGTGTACATGCCATAGTGGGTAAATCGTTTCTGACCTGGGACGTTTCCTATGCCTCCAGGCCGGTCAATTTTTTCGCGTGCGGCACCGATTATGTGGACCTTGAGGATTATCGCCGCCGCATTTCGGGCGTGCCCATGGCTGCTCTGTCATGGACCGGGAAAGCCGGCAGTCTTGTCGGAGTCGTTGCATCCGATGATGCCGAAGAAACCGGCCGAAAACAGTGCGCGCTCAGGGCCCAGGGCCATTTCGGTTCTGTAGAAGTGGCGGCAATGGTTCGTCACCAGTCCGGGGGTCCCACCGGGTTCGGCTGTACAGCGACATGTGTGAAAGGACGATCCCTGGAACTGCACGGAAGCCTTTTTGTCAGTCGTGGGACGGACAGAAAAATGCACCGCGTTGCCGCCGGTGAACCTTGCCGTTTCTTTGGTCCCGGGGAGCCAGCCGTGACACAAATGGGAGCAGGCAACGGCAAATGGGTCCCTCATCTTGTTTTGGGCGGGCAGTACACAACCAACTCTTTGTTTAATGTGCTGGTGGAATATATTCACGACGGGGCAGGATTGTCCGGTGAGCAGTGGGACCGTTTGCTGAAGGCCGCTGACTTTTATACCAGGGGCGGGGACCTGGGTGTGCCTCGGTCCGCGGTAGCGGCGAACCTCGGCAATATAGCCGCCACGCTGCGCCCTCAGGGCAGCCGCCGGGATTACCTGTTTGTCCGGACCAGCAAGTGGTGGGGCGAAACCGAAGTCAGCGCCGGCGCCCTGATAGGCCTGGCCGACGGAGGGGTAAGCCTGAGCGGGAGTTTAAATTACCGACCTGCTGCGGATTGGGATGCCTGGATAGAATTTCGCCGTTCAATGGGGCCAGGGCATAGTGAGTTCGGCGAGATTCCCGACCGTGGCCGGATTACGTTAATGCTCCGCTTTTTGTTTTAAATGCCATGAATCCTATGTTCGACATCCAGGTATGGTGGCTGAAGGTGGACGAACTGCTCGATCAGGATGTCAGGCATCTCCATTCCATGCTTGATTCCGGCGAGCGGATGCGTGCCGGGCTTTTTCGCCACAGCTCCCGGCGGGTGGAATTCATCACAGCCCACGCCCTGGTGCGAGGCCTGCTGTCGTTCCGGACAGGTATTTCGGCCCTTGCGTGGCGATTTAGATCTGGACCCTGGCGCAGGCCGGAGTTGGACACCCGCTACAGCATGCCGCCTTTACAGATCAGCCTGTCTCACACCCGGGGCTTGGCGATTGCGGCCGTGGCCGAGGATTATCCGGTGGGCATAGACGCCGAATGGCTGGGACGGCCGAGGTCATTCGATTGGCTGGTAGATTTTTTATATGCCTCCGGCGAGCGGCGGAAGCTTGCCGCAATGCCCGGAGCCTACCGGATGAGGGCGTCCCTGGCGTTGTGGACGTTTAAGGAAGCTTACAGCAAGGCCACGGGGCGGGGTTTGTTCCACCCCTCTGCCTGCCATCAATCCGACGTCGCGAAGCCTGCTTTGGCCGGCATTCCGGGCGAGGCTGGGGACAGGTGGTTGTTTCTTACCATGAGTCCGACACCCGAGCATGTTGCCGCACTGGCGGTTCGCCGTGATGGAACCCGGATTCCCTCGATATCCATTGGGCCGGCCGAGATACTCTCCATCAAGTCAGCAGGCGTTTGTAAATCCGGTAATGGTCTGTCTCCTGGTATTTAACTGTCCGCGGAGGCGAGTAATCAAAACTGTAGATCATGGCTCCACGGCAGGAAAGAATGATCGGTGAGTGGGTAGAGATGATGAACTGGGCATGCCCGGCTTGGCTGTTTTCTTTAATTATTTCTAAAAGTTCAATTTGGCTTCGCGGGGATAGTGCAGTCTCCGGTTCATCAAGGAGATAAAGGCCCCTTATTTTATATCGTGCACGAAAATAGGACATCATGGATTGGCCGTGAGACTGGGTTACGAGAGACCTGCCGCCGAAATATTTCAGCTGAGCCGGATCCGAGGCCGCCCATTCGTCAAGAATATTGGCAAAATCCTTAAATATTTCCGAGCCGAAGAAAGCGCCGGGAACCCTTCCCTCCGACCACTCGAGGCTTAGGCACCTGTATAACTTTTCTTCATATGGGTTGAATTGAAACCGCCTTCCCTCTGTTTTTCTCCAGATGTGGATCCCGCAGGCACGCGCCAGAGCCTCCAGCAGGGTGGATTTGCCGGTGCCGTTTTCTCCGACGAATAGGGTTATGGATTTATCGAAGGTCAGGTGCTTGGTTTTGTGAAAGATCTCCAGATTGAACGGATAGTGTTTATTAGTAGGAAATTTTTTCTGCAGCAAGGTTAGGCCTTTTATATGACAGGACATATAGTTTCCTTTGAAAAACCGGGAATCAGAGGTTAACTTGTATCAGGGTGCAAAAAAATGCTATTTCTCACTATCACAGTATTCAAACAATAATCAACAGGCTACCTTACATGATTAAAGATTTATGGTTTCATCATTGTTGACACATAAAACCGTTTCTGTTAAGTCCGGGGACCAAAAAGAGACTTTTATCATTTTGTTTGATTTCCTCTAGTTTTCAAGTGGTTAGCCCTGCAGTCACTGTGGCATTCTTTTTGCAGTGTTTTTCGTGAACACGCGCTTCTCATGGCGAAGTCCTGAGAAAATGAATTCGTCATTCAATTTATGGCCTGGAAGGCAGTTTTTTTAGAGGGGTGTTTGTGTTTTTTAACGAAATTAAATGGAAAATATTTTTAATGATTAAAAAAGCATGAAAATGGATTTTTGGAAAAGCAATTCCTCTTCTACATTCACCCCGATGGTCGGTATCAGGCTTCGCCCGTTTTGTTTTGCAGGTTCATTGGCATGTAAAAATTTTGTTTCCCTAAAAATACTAAAGTTGTTGATTTTATTTGTCGTTTCTTGCCTTTTAATGGGTGCTGTTTCTGATGATTGTTATGCCCAACCTCCGGACGCAGGTTCCCTGCTCCAGGAAGAACGCCAGCTTACTCCACACCTTCCTGACCGCCTTCCTGAAGAGGAGGCGCCGGATGTTCTCATACCCCCCGAGCCTGATAAGGGGATTAAAATTTCGGTCAAGGACTTCAAGTTTTCCGGCAGGTACGAGCAGTTGGCCACAGAGGCCGAGCTGCAGGAATTGGTCAAAAACCATTTGAATACCCGAATGACTTTTACCGAGCTTCAGTATTTGGCTGAAAAAATCACTCATTACCTGCGTGAGAAAAAAGGATTTCTGCTGGCCAGGGCCTACCTACCCAGGCAGGACGTGACAGAGGGTGTCGTAGAGATATCCATTATCCCCGGCATACTTGACAGTGAAGCAGACATCGATCTGCAGGAACCCTTTCGGATAAAAACGAAAGTTTTGAAAAAAATCGCTGACAAGGCCGTTCCTGACGACGCTCCGGTCCGGATGGAGGATCTTGAAAGGGCAATTCTGCTCATGAACGACCTGCCGGGAATTTCAGCTGAGTCTTCCCTTGAACCAGGAACCGAGACAGGTTCCACCCACCTGACCATCAATGCCGCGGAAGGCAGCCTTTTTCAAGGGCTGCTCTCAGCGGACAATCATGGCAGCCGCTATACGGGATCAGCTCGGGGTAAAGGGCAGGTGTCAGCTTATAATCCCAGTGGTTTCGGGGACCAGCTAGGATTTTCCTTCACCGGCGCCCAAAGGTCCAGGCAATGGCAAGGTTCTTACGCCATGCCCTTGGGCTCGAGTGGGCTCACCGGGAATCTTTCCTATACGAACCTTTCCTATGAGCTTGGCAAGGAGATGTCCGAGCTGAATGCCGAAGGCAGTGCAGACACCATGTCCACATCCTTTTCCTATCCTGTTCTCAGGTCCCGCAGTGCGAGCATCTGGACCGGCCTTGGGGGTGAATACATGGCCCTTGCAGACAGGGCACTGGGAACAAAAACCCGCGACAGGGAAATTTTTGCAGGAAATTTGAAATTATCCGGAAACTTTTTTGACGGGGTTGGAGGCGGGGGCCTGACCAATGCCACGGTGATGCTTACCGGTGGTGATGTCGATTTATCCGGTCTCCGGGCAAACGAAATCTCCGACTCTGAAGGGCCATGCACCCAGGGCGGTTTTTTGCGCCTCAGCTATTCTATCGGCCGGCTTCAGCGTTTGAATACAAACACCTCCCTTTATGTTTCAGCCAGGGGCCAGTTGGCGTTTGACAATCTTGATTCATCCCAGAAATTTATTCTTGGAGGGCCCTCAGGGATCAGAGCATATCCATCGGGGGAGGCTTCAGCTGACGAGGGCCATTCTTTCACCGTAGAAGGCCGGCTGGACCTCCCATTCATGCCGACGTGGGCAGCCACGCAGCTGGCTGGGTTTTATGACGCGGGCTGGGTAAAATTGCACAGGAATAAATGGCCCGGGGCTATAAACAGCGCCACGGGTAAAAACAGTTACTGGATTTCCGGGGCGGGGCTAGGTTTGAATATAGGTAAGCCGGGCCTGTATACTTTGCGGGCCACCTATGCGCATACCATAGGCAGCAACCCGGGCCGGAGCCTGGACGGCAAGCATTCTGATAATACAGGCGATGATTATCGTTTCTGGACACAGCTCCTTATCTGGTTTTAGATCTAGCATTTTGACAGTTTGTCCTGGTTCAGGTCTCTCAAAATGATCGATTTTAGGCCTAGTGGGGGTGAGTTGCTTTTCCCTGCTCCACCGGCGTTCAGCCTGACGGTTGGTTTAAATGCCGGCCCAAAGTAATTTATGCGGGCATCAGGGTTTTTTCAGGCATTGCGCATGCATATCCTATCATTTCGGTCCTAACCGAGAGACAGCATATTGCATAACAGGAAGTTTGATGTTAAAAATGGGGGCTATAAACAAAAATGCTTAATTTGTATGCAATATTAACCAAAAACGTCCAAAAACAAAAAATTAGCACGAGCGCGTTTATCCTGGCTGCAATTCTGGCCTTGATTGTGTGCTTTCCGGCCACCAGCCTTCCTGCGGAACAGCTCACTGTTGCCTATGCAGGACCTGTGGGAACAGCCTCTGGTACAAGTTTGATTCAATCCATTGAGCTTTGTTTTTCGCAAATCAATGATGATGGTGGTATTGACGGCAAGAAACTTGTCCTGGAACTCTACGATGATAAAAATGACCAGGATGAGGCCCGTCGTCAGGCACAAAAGATTGTCGACAGCAATGCACTGGCCGTAATTGGCCATTGGTACAGCTCAGCATCCCTGGCGGCAAAGGACATTTATGACCGCGCACGAATCCCGGTGCTCACCTTTTCCAATGCAGATGCTGTCACCGAAGAAAGTGAAGTGCAATTCCGAACTATTTACAATATTACCCTTGAGGCGGCTTTTCTTGCCAACTATGCAGTAAACATCCTCGGACATAAAAATATCGCAGTGTTTTACGGAACCCAGGACTATGAACAGAGCATGAAACAGAAGTTCGTCTCTGAGGTAGAATCTCTTGGTGCCAATGTGGCGGTCGTCTGCGATTATACCACCGGTCTTGATTGTGAAGGACCGATGCATTCCAATTCCTTTATTACGGAAGATGTTGCAGATACTCTTGGCAAGAAGTCCGATATCGATTTGATCTTTCTTGCCTCTCAGGCCGAAGATGCTGCCTGCATCGTCTCCGGGCTTTATCCCCTTGAACTCGATGCTGAGATCATGGGGCCTGGATCACTGACAGATACGGCGTTCGTTGATCATATCGCTCATTTGCTCGGCAATCAAAAACATGCCTTTCATGCCAGTAACGACATTCTGGTTTCCTCTCCTCTGATTTTTGATACGGCAAATGCAGCGGCACAGCGTTTTGCCGCCGCCTATGAGGAAGCCTGCTACGAAGAGGCTTCGTCCTGGGGCGCCTATGCATATGATAATGCAATGCTTTTAGCTCAGGCATTCCGGATGGCATCTGTAACCGGGGATGAGGATGCAGTTTCCCGGCAACGGGAGGACGTGATAGCAGCCTTGCGCAGCCTGGATGCACCGGAAAATGCGTTTGAGGGGGTAACCGGCCTGAATTATTTCAATGCCAGGGGGGACGCTTTCAAGCCGGTAGCCATTGGACGTTTCCACAATGGCATGATCATTTCCGCCAACACCCAGCTGAAGCAAGTGCGTGACTTCCGCCAGGTCGATGCGCTGGATGAAAAAGTTGCTTCGGATCAAATCCTCTTTATGTCCGACAACTACATGCACCGTACATCTGTGATTTATACGGGAATCCGTGTTCTTGATATCAGCGGGTGGGATAGCCGCGCCGGCACCGCGAAAGTACGCTTTGATCTCTGGTTCCGGATGGCAACAAAAGATGCGGTTGACACCTCCGGCATTCATTTTTATTCAGCAGCAGAGCCGGTCAATATAGGAAAGCCGGTACAGGAACTCATCAGCGATGACACTATTTACCGGCGATATAGTGTGGAAAGCCGTTTTATCATTAATCCGGATGGATGGGAGAGAGGATTCGAACAGTCCGTGCTCGGTATCTCCTTCCGCCACCCGGACTTACCAATTGAACGTCTGATTTTTGTCAACGACCTCGTTGGCCTGGGATCTAAATGCGCGACAGATGCCAGCGAAAGAATGCTCGGGAGCAACGTCATCAATCCCGCTATAGACCTCCGGCCGCAGCACGTGTACTCCTATCAGGATGTTGCTTCAGTCGATGCCCTCGGTAACCCCACTTATATGAACAACGAGGGAGCGCGCATCGAGTTTTCGCGTTTCAACCTCGGCATTTGGTTGGAAAGTACCGGCATATCCCTGCGCCGAACCCTGAATCTATATACCGCATGGATTTTGGCGTGTGCCAGTTTGATAGCAATGATTACCTTGCTCTGGCTGGGGATGCGTCGCTTTCCTCAGCAAAAAAATCGTATCTTTCCCCTGCAGGCTGTTTTCGCCCTTCTTTTGCTTTTCAGTCTGGAGAACGTCCTGATTCACTACTTCGTTAAGGCTGGCGACCTGGTTAAAATGGTTTTTGATATACTCTGGTGGCTGCTTCCGGCCCTTATCCTGGACCTGGCTATCAGACTGCTGTTGATCCGCAAGATTGAAGAGAAAACCGGCCGGTTGGTTCCGAAGCTTATCACGAAGGCCGTCAGCCTGGTTATTTACCTTCTTGCGTCCTGCGGGATCATTGCCTTTGTTTTGGAGATGCGGGTCACCTCCCTGCTGACTACGTCCGGGCTACTTATGATGATTATCGGTCTTGCGATTCAAGTCAATCTTGCCAATGTAATCAGCGGGTTGATGATCAATATGGAACTGCCTTTCCGCATCGGCGACTGGGTGAAATTCGGAGACAACGAAGAGGGTGAAGTTGTGGATATAAACTGGCGGAGCACCCGGATTCGCACCCGGCAAGGCAATCTGCTGAGCATGCCGAACTCGCAGTCGGCGGAGACCATTTTGCGAAACTATTCCTTACCTCCATTCAACATAATATGGGGTTGGTTTTACGTCAAAGTGGATCCGCAGTGGAAACCCCAGTATGTTCTTCAGGTGCTTGAAGAGGCGCTGGGTTCAGCGTCAGGGGCGCGGCAAGATCCTTCTCCCGGGGCAATGTACACGGGAATTGACCAGTCCCTGGGCAGTTATATGGTTATGTATTGCTACGAGGATTACGGCAATAAGCCTGCTACAGATCAGGAAATCTGGCTGAAAGTATGGGAGCATTTGAACAAGGCAGGGATTTCTCATGCCATGCAGCGCACAGAGATTAAACTGACCCAAGGCATGCAGAACGAAAAATTTGCCGGAGATCTGCCCTTGCAGTTGGTGTCTCGGGTACCTTTTTTACGCCCCTTGTCGGAGAAAGCCCTAAGCTTGTTGCAGCAGCGGCTCAAACCCGTCAGTTTCAGCTCTTCTACGCGGGTTGTCAGCTCCGGAGATCCGGCCGATGGTCTGTATGTAGTGGCTCAAGGCCATATGTCTGTGAAGGTGTATGACAGGGACGGGCAACAGTGTTTGACTACAACCCTGGTAGACGGCGACAGCTTTGGCGGTTTCAACGTAATCAGCGGGGAAAACCACCATGCTGATTTAGTGGCCGAGTCCGATACTTTTGTTTTCAGAATCCTGAGCCCTGATCTGCGCGAGGTCCTTAAGAGCGAACAGGAAGCATTTCAGGCCATGGCCGAGGCGCTGGCCGACAGCGTATATTCCGGGAAAGCCGGTGTTCGGCCTCCGCAACAAGACCGTGAGACATTGGTTGCAGACATATTGCAACGGCTTCATAACTTCGTGGCCTTGAAGCCGGCGGCGGATAAATAGCCCGGAAAATTGACGAGTTCGCAAAAAGTCGAAAAGACCATGCCTTCGGAATCGGTATCGGTATCGAATCTTGATCCGCAAACCATTTCGATCCCGATACCGATACCGACGCCGATAAGGCGGGGATGGTATTTACAACTAATGTAACGAAGTTCGTTAGTGCCCATCCGGAAATACCGGATGGAAACTCGTTTGAAGTCCCAAGCTAAAGTGAATTTTTACCTCCCGACACGTAGCCGTGTCGGAAAATGACGGCGGAACTACTTTTTGCGAAGCCGTCATGACAGCATCCCCTAAAAAGGGGCAAATACATGAATAAGATTTACCGGTTAGTGTGGTCGGCAGTAAGAAGCATGTGGGTCCCTGTTTCAGAAAAAGCAGCGGGCAAGTGGCCCTGTCGGCCCATTATAGGCGCTGTGGCCCTGGCAGCGGTGTTATCCCTGGTCAGCCCTGTCCTGGCCCAGGACCCGGGAGCCCTGCCCACAGGGGGCAAGGTGACCGATGGCAAGGCGGATATTTCCCAAGGCGGCAACAACATGACAATCGACCAGCATACCGCTGAAATGATCGCCGACTGGGAAACCTTTAATATCGGCAAAGAGGCATCTGTCCGTTTCAACCAACCTGACTCATCGAGCAAGGCACTCAACCGGATTCATGATGAAAACGCTAGCGAGATCATGGGCCGGCTCTCAGCAAACGGGCAGATTTTTCTCGTAAACCCCAATGGGATATATTTCGGCTCCACCGCCCAGGTGGATGTAGGGGCACTGGTGGCCTCCACCCTGGATATCAGCAACGATGATTTCCTGGCCGGGAACATGGCCTTTGAAAATTCAGGCAGTGCCGGGTCCATTACCAACAACGGCAGGATCCGTGCAGCCAATGGCGGATACGTGGCCTTCCTGGCCCCGGAGATAACCAATACCGGCAGCATTGAATCCCCGGAAGGCACAGTGGGTATGGCAGCCGGAGACCGGATCAGTCTGGATTTTGCTGGTGACGGCCTGGTCAAATTCAAGGTGGATCAGGGCACCATCGACGCCCTTATCGAAAACAAGGGCCTGGTCAAAGCTGACAACGGCATGGTCATCATGACCGCCAAAGCGGCAGACAAGCTGACCAGCTCCGTGATTAACCATGACGGTATCACAGAGGCCACCGGGATCGAAAAGCAGGGCGGGCGGATCATGCTTGGCAGCGGCGAGTCCGGGGAGACCAATGTGGCAGGCACTCTGGATGCCTCATCCGATACAGACCAGGGCGGCAGCGTTGTGGTCACGGGTGATCAGGTGCAGATTGAGTCCGGGGCGCATCTTAATGCCTCCGGTGCAACCGGGGGTGGTGAGGTGCTGGTGGGAGGCTCCTGGCAGAATGAAGACCCGGAGGTGCCCCAGGCAACCGTGACCGGGATTGAGCAGGGTGCAAAGCTTGAGGCCAGCGCCACCAAAGACGGTGACGGAGGAACGGTTGTGGCCTGGTCAGATACCGGCAATCCGGATTCCAAAACAGAGGTTGCCGGTACCCTGGAAGCCAAAGGCGGTCCAGAGGGCGGTGACGGCGGGCGGGTGGAAACCTCGGGATACGAACTCGACACAGTCGGTTCAACGGTCAGCGCCGCAGCACCGCTCGGCACGGGAGGCCTGTGGCTGCTCGACCCCACGGATTCCGTCATCGACCAAGCGACTGCGGACAGCTATGTAACCACGCTTAACAGCGGAACCAGTGTGACAAATGACGTTGCTGGAAATATTACCACCTCCGGAAATGTGGTCATAAACAAGACGGCGGGGGGCGATGCGACCTTGACCTTTGAGGCCGACGGTTACATCGCCCTGGTAGACGGCTCCTACATCGGCACCTATAAGAAATTGCCGGCTGATGGAAAGACAATCAACATCGGCAGTTCTTCCGGTAAACTGGATGTCGTAATGAACCCGCGCAGCGATGACAGTGAGTACGGCGGGTTCTGGCTGCCGAAGGGCTCCTCCATCTCGACCAATGGCGGCGACATTACCATTGCCGGAGGCAGCGGAAAGGATGATTACGCCGTGGGCACTAATGCCTCGTCTTACGAGTGGAATTCCCTCATGCGTGGCGTCGTCATCAACGGAACGCTCGAGGCCGGGGGCGGCAACATCACCATGAAAGGCAAGGGCTCGACGAGCGTCATCGCGGCACGGGGCGTCCATGTAGGGGGCAGCATCTCAACGACCGGCAACGGAACCATCGACATCACGGGGATGGGGAAAGGCGGTTCCGACGGGATTGCGCTGGGGGATGTGGTGGTC
>CAYXDR010000030.1:0-3807 GCA_964463515.1 uncultured Desulfobacteraceae bacterium
GTATGCGGTAGCTTCCTTGGGATCGGCGCAGACAGGCAGGGGCTGGCTAAGGCCTTCTGCGATGCGTGCCTGCGGAGGTTTGTTCCAATCGAGGGTCCGATATGCCCAGTGTGTGGCTTACCGTTTTACTCGCAGGGCTCCGATCATTTTTGCGAAGCCTGCCTGCGCCGTCCGCCCTCCTACGACTGTATAAGGGCTCTCTATTGGTATGAGGGGGCGGTCTCAGCGGCGGTTCATGCCTATAAGTTCGGGCGCACAAACCGGTTGGGGGAAACACTGGGGCAGGCCATGGCTTTGTATGCGGCAGGATGGCTCGGTGACGGACCGCAGTACGTCGCTGTGCCTGTGCCGCTTCATCCTCGAAGACTGCGGCAGCGGGGTTTCAACCAGAGCGGGCTGCTTGCACGCCATGTGGCCAGGGCGGCGTCCATGAACCTTGATCTCCATGCCTTCAGGCGCGTGAAGGACACGCCTGCCCAGAGCAGACTGGGGAAAAGGGCACGTCGGCGCAATGTACACGGGGTTTTTTCGATTGCCGACTCATCCCGGTTCGAAGGAAAGACAGTGGTTCTCGTCGATGATGTCGCAACGACGGGAAGCACCCTGAACGAGTGCGCAACCGTATTCAAAAGGGCGGGCGCCGACGCCGTGCTGTGCCTGGTTTTCGCCCGCACCGGCGCCGGGTTGGCGAAACCCGCCGGGGTGTAGGGGCGCCTGTAAACGTAGGGATATGCCGGATTGCTCAGATGAACCGGGCAGGTTTCAGGCCCATGAAAACTATTCCAGTTCAAGGAGAAGATGGTTTGTCAAAGGGATATTTGGCCAAGATCAGAACACTGAAGGAGGCCTGCTTACTCAGGGAACGGCTTAGAAAGCGCCGTCTGAGGCTGGTGTTTACGAACGGCTGCTTCGATCTCCTTCATCCGGGGCATATCCGTTATCTGGCGGCAGCGAGGACAATGGGAGACCATCTGCTTGTGGCGGTGAACAGCGACCGGTCGGTCGCCGCGTTAAAAGGTTCTCTCCGGCCGGTACAGCCCCAGTCGGTGCGGGCTGAAATGCTCGCGGCCCTACAAAGCGTGGACTCGGTTATTGTTTTCGACGAGGATACCCCTCTCCGCGTGATTGAGACCCTGGCGCCCGATGTCCTGGTAAAGGGGGGAGACTGGACAGAGAAAGAAATTGTGGGCAGCGGCGTGGTTGCATCCAGAGGGGGGCTGGTGAAAAGCATACCGTTTGAGGAGGGCTTTTCCACCACCGCGCTGATAGAAAGAATATGCGGCCATCAGCTTTTTTCGTGAGATATCCGGCCAAGATAACGCTTCAAAAACCGCCGGGTGTGTGAGCCGTTGGCAGAGGCCAGCAGGTCAGGCGGAGAGCCCGCCCAGACGATATGTCCTCCTCCTTGTCCTCCTTCCGGTCCGAGGTCCAGTATGTAGTCTGCTGCTGCTATCACTTCCAGATTGTGTTCGATAACGACAACCGTATTGCCTTTGTCCACAAGACTCTGGAGTACGTCCAGGACTTTGCGCACATCCGCGATATGAAGCCCGGTGCTGGGTTCGTCAAGCACGAAGAGTGTTTTTCCCCCGGATGCGCCGGCGAGTTCCTGGGCGAGTTTTATTCTCTGGGCTTCGCCGCCCGAAAGAGTAGGGCTCGGCTGACCCAAGCGCAGGTAACCCAATCCGATATTACACACGAAGCTGACAGCGCGCTTGATCCGCGGCACGGAGGAGAAAAACTCCGCTGCCTCTTCGAAGGTCAGGTCGAGGACTTGGGAGATGCTTTTTCCCTTATACCGCACCGCGAGGGTCTCTTCGTTAAAGCGTCGGCCGCCGCACACCTCGCAGGTAACGTAAACATCCGGCAGAAAACTCATTTCCACCCTGAGGGTGCCGTGACCACGGCAGGCTTCACATCGGCCGCCTTTTACGTTGAACGAAAAGCGTCCGGCGCTATACCCGCGCCTCCGCGCCTCCGGGGTGCCTGCGAAAAGCTTTCGGATTTCTCCCAGGAAGCCTACGTAGGAAGCCGGAATGGAGCGGGGCGTCCTGCCGATGGGGCTGTGGTCGACTTCCAGGACACGTTGAACGGCCCCGGCCCCCTCGATCGAGTCCCATGGCAACTGCGTCCGCCCGGCGGAGGGGGTGTGCTTCAGAGCGCGGTAAACGGTGTCTTTGAGGAGGGTTGATTTCCCGGAGCCGCTGACGCCTGTTATGCACACAAAGGTTTCGAGCGGGATCTCCGCATGGATGTTTTTCAGGTTGTTGGCCCGTGCCCCGTTTACCTTCAGGACTGGTTTCTCCCGCCATGGACGCAGCCGGCTAGTCATTCGGCCGGTGCCGATGGACGCGCCGGTGACCGACCGGGGGTTTTTCTTCAAGTCTTCAATGGTTCCCCTGGCCACTACCAGCCCCCCTTGCCCTCCGGCTTTCGGACCCAGGTCGATGAGGTGATCCGCGGCATACATGGTTTCCTCGTCATGCTCCACCACCAGAACCGTGTTACCTCGATCCCTGAGTTCTCTCAAGGCATCGAGAAGCACGGCATTGTCCCTGGGGTGAAGGCCTATGGTTGGTTCGTCAAGGATGTAACAGGCACCTGTCAAGTTCGAGCCCAGTTGCGCGGCCAGCCTGACCCTCTGGGCTTCTCCTCCTGAGAGGGTGTCCCCGCTCCGGGATAGCGTAAGGTATCCAAGGCCGAGACGGTTGATCAAGGATAATCTCACCAGTATTTCTGCGATAAGGGGTCCTGCGACGGCTTCGTCCCTGGGAGTGAATTCAAGACGGCTCAGCTGGCCGTGAAGTTTTTCGGCAGGCTCCCGTACCATGTCGTATATGTTTCTGCCGTCGATTTTTACAGACAATGCATCGGGTTTGAGGCGACTTCCACCGCAGTCGGGGCATATATGAGGGGTTCCGTTGTCCGGCGTGCCGAGAGTACCGATGCCTTCGCATCGAGGGCAGGCTCCATGATGGCTGTTGAACGAAAAAAGACGTGGGTCCATGGCTGGAAAACCTCGACCGCATCCGGGGCAGGTGCCGCGGGTGCTGAACACTTCGTCTTTTTCACCTGGCCGCGCTACAATGAGAATCCCGTTTGCGTGGGAAAGTGCCCGGGAGACGATTTCGTGGATGTTATTCGACGGCAGGCGGCCGGCCACAAGCTCGATGGTATGTTCATGATACCGGCTGAGCGTCATGCCCTCCACCAGGGTCTCAAGCCGTCCGTCGATCCGGGCTTCGGAAAACCCGGCTGCTTTCGCTTTCGCGAGTATTTCACCATGGAACCCTTTGCGACCGGATACAACCGGTGCCAGGATCAGGCCGTCGCTGTTCCGGTAGGCCGCGTTTATCCTGGAAGTCATTGCTTCTTCGCCGTATGTTTCCATGGCCGTTCCGCATCCGGAACAATAAGGGGTTCCCGCCTTGCTGAACAAAAGGCGCAGGTAGTGGTAGATTTCGGTCAGTGTGGCTACAGTGGATCTCCTGCTCGAATGACTGATGCGCTGTTCGATGGCAACGGTGGGAGGAATGCCCGAGACTATGTCCACATCGGGACGTTCCATGATTTGTACGTATTGTCGAACATAGGGTGCCAGACTTTCCAGGTAGCGGCGTTGTCCCTCGGCGAACACGATATCGAATGCCAGGGAAGACTTGCCGGATCCGCTGACGCCGGTGAATACCACCAGCTTGTTTCGTGGTATCGTGACATCCAGGTTTTGAAGGTTGTGTTCTCTGGCTCCGCGGATTTCGATGCCGCTGCCGCGGGGAACAGTGCCCGGCCTGGTTTTTTCGAAAATAT
>CAYXDR010000030.1:3817-13185 GCA_964463515.1 uncultured Desulfobacteraceae bacterium
CCCGGTCCGTTGGCCGGAGTTAAGGCAGGCCTCAAGAAATTTCCCTGTGCGGGACTCCGGGACCCTGCATATATCTTCCGGAGTGCCTGTTGCGACGATTCGTCCTCCCCTTTCACCTCCTTCCGGCCCCAGATCGATCACCCAGTCGGCGCATTTGACCACGTCCATATGGTGTTCGATGACCAGCACTGTGTTTCCCGTTTCCACCAGACGTTGGAACGAGTCCAGAAGAGGGGGCAGGTCGGCCAGATGCAGCCCGGTCGTAGGCTCATCGAATATGAACAGGCGCCCTCCGCCTGTGCCCGAGGCATAGCGGCTCAGCTTGAGCCGCTGGGCTTCGCCTCCGGACAGGGTATGGATGGGTTGGCCGAGTCTAATATAGCCGAGACCGGCGTCTGCAAGCGGCTGCAGCAGTCTGGCCACCGCCTGAACATCGCTGAAGAAATCAATCGCACGGTCCACAGTCATCGAGAGGATCTCGTGGATATTTTTCCCCAAATATTGAACCTGCAGCACCTCCGGCTGATAGCGGGTGCCCTTGCACCGGGGGCATTTGACGTAAACGTCGGAGAGAAACTGCATCTCGATTTTTTCAAAGCCCTCGCCGGCGCAGGCTGGGCATCTGCCCGCCGGGGTGTTGAAAGAGAAATGGGTTGCCGTCAAGCCGCGTTTTTTTGCTTCTTTTGTGCCGGCGAGCAGTTTTCTGACCTGGTCCATGGCCTTGGTATAGGTCAGGAGATTTCCGCGGGGTGTCTTGCCGATCGGGCGCTGGTCCACCAGGACGGCGCCCGAAAGGAGTTCCACTCCTTCGATTCGTTCATGGTCCCCCGGTTTGGCCTCGTTGCTTCCAACCTCTCGGGCTACGGCCCTGTAGATTATATCCTCGGCCAAGGTGGATTTCCCTGAACCGCTGACTCCGGTCAAGCACACGAAAAGACCCAGAGGCACTGCTACGTCCACGTTATCCAGGTTGTGCTCCCTGGCTCCGACGATCCGCAGTTCTTGGTTCTTGTCCGGCCGCCGCCGGAAAGGGGGTAGATGGATGCTTTTTTCGCCTTTCAGGTAGGCCCCTGTGAGAGAATTCCCGGCTTTGGACGTGGGCCCTGCATATATCACCCGGCCTCCTTTTTCGCCGGCTCCCGGGCCCATGTCTATCATATGGTCGGATTGTTTTATTATTTCCGGATCGTGTTCGACTACTAGAACCGTGTTCCCCTGATCCCTGAGGCCTTTCAGAATGCCTGCCAGCCGGTTGTTGTCCGCAGGATGGAGCCCTATGCTCGGTTCATCGAGTACATAAAGGGTGTTTACCAGCGAGGAGCCGAGTGCGGACGCCAGGGCCACCCGCTGCACCTCACCACCGGAAAGACTCCGCGACTGCCTGTCCAGGGTAAGATAGCCGAGGCCGACCTGCTTAAGAAAAGCCACCCGGCTCGCAGCCTGCTCGAGTACAAGCTCCGCAGCATGGTCTCGATCCGGCACTTCAAGAGTTTTGAAAAATTCTACGGCCGCATCTACATTGAGGGCGTACAGGTCTGCGATCGTGAGGCCGCCAACGCGGTATAACAGGGTTTCTTCCTTGAAACGTGTGCCTGCGCAGGCTTCGCAAATGCGGTAGGAACGGTAACGGGACAGAAAGACCCGTACATGCATCTTGTATGTTTTGGTTTCCAGCCATTCAAAAAAACCCCTGACACCGTAATAATCCGGTGTGCCGTCAATGACCGCGCGCTGAGCGGAATCCGGAAGATTTTCAAACGCAATGTCGAGGGGTATCCCGGAGAGGCGGCAGAATTCCATCAACTCCCTGTATTCGCTCCACACTTTGCCGGTTCCGTTCCCCCAGGGTTTAATGACTCCGTCCCGGATCGAAAGGCTTTTGTCCGGAATTACCAGGTCCATGTCAACATCTATGACGCGGCCGAATCCCCTGCATGTTTCACAGGCGCCTATGGGGCTGTTGAAAGAAAAAAGCCCGCCCGGCGGGGTTCGGTAGGAAATATCACACTCGGGGCATTCCATCCGTAGGGAGACAGAGATACAGGTATCGGGAGGTATGCGGATTTCGGCTCGGCCCTTTCCATAGCTGAAAGCCTGTTCCAGAGAATCAATCACCCGGCTGCGGAGTTCGCGGGAAAAGCGCATCCGGTCGGAAACCACGACGAGGGGGCCTCCACACCATGCCTGGATATCCTGGAGCCGCCCCTCTTTCCACACGCGTGTGAAACCGAGGCCTCCAAGCGTTGAAATTACCGAGTCTCTTGTCCTCCCGCTTGTTTCGTACTGAAACGTTATCAACATTTCGGTGCCTTCGGGTATTTGACGGAGCCTTTTCCACACGCTTTCCGCTGTCTGTGGGCGCACAGGGGCCCCGCACCCGCGGCAGTGAAGAACGCCAATCCTGGCATAGAGAAGTTTCACGTAATCTGTGAGACCAGTCATGGTACCGACCGTGGAGCGCGATGTGCGCACGGGATCCTTCCTGTCGATGGCCACGGCGGGGGGAATTCCGGTCACCGCATCCGCTTCGGGTCTGTCCATCCGGTCCATGAACTGCCGGGCATAAGGGGAAAATGTTTCAATGTAACGTCGTTGTCCTTCGGCATAGATGGTGTCGAAGGCCAGGGAACTTTTTCCTGAGCCGCTTACCCCGGTTACAACGGTGAAGGATTCGTACGGTATATCCACCGTTATGTTTTTCAGGTTGTGCAGCCGCGCGCCTTGCACGCGGACAGCCTGTAGTTTTTTCGTCAATGGAGCCGCCTTTACTGTATGAATGTTATGAAGCCGCCGTTCTGGGTCCACGATGATATAGTAAGCACCGCATTCGGAACCTGCAACAATGAGACCTGTTAACGGATTGACAGTTGGCGGGGAATGGCTTAAATTGCCGCCTTATCTATAACTTTCAAGAGGTTTACAATGGCGAAAAACCTTTCAAAAACACGCAACATCGGAATTATCGCCCATATAGATGCGGGCAAGACTACTGTGACCGAGCGGATACTGTATTATTCCGGCCGCCTGCACAAAATGGGGGAGGTCCATGACGGTGAAGCCACCATGGACTGGATGATCGAGGAAAAGGAGCGCGGAATCACCATAACCTCGGCGGTTACTTCGTGTGAATGGAACGGTTCATCCATAAATATAATAGACACCCCAGGGCATGTTGATTTTACCATAGAGGTGGAGCGTTCGCTCAGGGTCCTTGATGGTGCCATAGGCGTATTTTGTGCGGTGGGGGGTGTCGAACCACAGTCTGAAACCGTCTGGCACCAGGCGGATCACTATCGGGTCCCTAAGATTGCATTCATCAACAAGATGGACAGGGTCGGGGCTGATTTTTTTCGTGCCGTAGAAATGATGCGCGAGCGGCTGGGAGCCAGGCCCCTGTTGCTCCAACTTCCCTGGGGCTCGGAGGAAGGCTTTCGTGGTGTGGTCGACCTTTTGGAGATGAAGGCGGTGATTTGGAATGACGAGACTCTGGGGGCGGGGTTTGAGGAAGTCCCGATCCCGCCTGAGATGGAGGAAGAGGCCGGAGTGTACAGGGAGCACCTGCTGGAGTCGCTTTCCGATATAGACGATTCTGTTATGGAGTGTTACTTGGCCGATGAACCTCTGGATGCGCGCCTGCTGAAAGCCGCCATCCGCCGGGGGGTCTTGTCGCTGAAACTGGTGCCGGTTTTTTGTGGAAGCGCCCTTAAGAACAAGGGAATCCAGCCTTTGCTGGATGCCATAGTCGATTATCTGCCCTCTCCATTGGAAGTTCCGCCCGTGGAGGGAGTCGATCCCGCAACCGGGCGGAAAGTTCAGTGCCTTCCTAAGGCAGGTGATCCCCCTTGTGCGCTGGCCTTCAAGGTGCAAATGGATCAGGGGCGGAAGATGACCTATCTGAGGCTTTATTCGGGAACGGTGAAGGTGGGCCAGCCTCTTTACAATCCGGGTAAAAATGTTAAAGAAAAAGTCGCCCGCCTGCTAAGAATGCATTCCAATAAACGGGAAAGGGTCGAATCTGCCGCAGCGGGCGATATAGTTGCCGCTATGGGTTTGAAAATGAGCGCCACTGGAGACACCCTTTGTACTGAGGCAAAAACCGTCCTTCTCGAAACCATAGCCTTTCAACAGCCGGTGATCAGCATCGCACTTGAACCCAAGCGTGTTCAGGACAACGATAAGCTCTTGGACTCGCTTGGTAAAATGACCGAAGAAGATCCCACTTTCAAATTCAAAATCGACGAAGACACCGGCCAGATTGTCATATCGGGCATGGGCGAGCTTCATTTGGACGTGATACTCCACCGTCTGAAGCGGGAATACATGGTGGAGACGAACAGGGGGAAGCCCCAGGTCGTATACCGGGAGACCATTACCGGTACGTTTGAACAAGAGGAGATTTTCGAGAGGGAAATGGCTGGAAAACAGCGATTTGCCGGCGTTATTCTCAGGCTGTCTCCCCGAGCCAGGGGGGAGGGCAATGCATTCGAGAACCTGTATCAGGGGACGGCTGTGCCCGAAGAGTTTATGGATGCCGTGCGGCAGGGTGTGTCTGAGGCTGAAACCAGCGGTATCTTGATGGGATACCCTGTAGTGGACATATTGACCGAACTGCTGGATGTAAAGGTCAAAGAAACTTCTGATGTGCTGGCCTTCAAGATTGCCGGAACACTGGCTTACAGGAATGCCTGTGAAAATGCCGGGGCAACGTTGCTTGAGCCGATCATGCGGGTGGAAATCCTGGCTCCCGACGATTTCCTCGGCGAGGTGATCGGGGATTTGAACACTCGCCAGGGTAAAATCGAACATATAATGAAGAAGGGAGCCGTTCAGGTTGTAACCGCAACCGTGCCTTTATCCAGGATGTTCGGATATTCCACATCCCTTCGGTCTGTCACGCAGGGCCGCGCCACATACACGATGCAGTTCGGACATTACGACCAAGCTTGATGGACTCGTAAAAAGTCAAAATCCTCCCTGCATCGTCACCCCGGCGCAGGCCGGGGTCCAGTGATTCCAACGACTTATGGATTCCGGCCTACGCCGGAATGACGGCTTGGGGACTTTTTACGACCTCATCAGGCATGATCACTTTTTATTCCTGTTGAATTTTGCCGGGCGTTTTTCGATGAACGCTGCAACCCCTTCCCTGCCGTTGGGGTGATTTCCGCAGGCGGCAAGCATTTCTCTCTCTTCTTCCAGCTGCTCTTCAAACACGCTGTGCGCTGAAAGATTGACCAGTCTCTTGGATGCGGCAAATGAGGTCCTCGCGCCTGCTGCTATCCCCCCGGCTATTTCGATGGCCCGGAATACACTCTGGCCGTCCGTCGCGATTTCGGTCGCAAGCCCCCATGCAAGGGCGGTTTCTGAATCCAGGGGCCTGTCGAACGTTAGTATTTCCATGGCTCTGGCCTGGCCCACGAGGCGGGGCAGCATGAAGGATCCTCCACCGTCGATGCTTAGACCGTTGGAAGTATATGCCTGACGCAGTACTGCGGCGCGTTCGATGATCCGGAAATCGCACGCAAGGGCCAGCGAAAACCCGCCGCCGGCAGCGATTCCGTTCACAGCGGCGATTACCGGCTTAGGCATACGCCTTATTTCGGTAACAGCGTGATGAAAAGCGCCTGCGATTCTTCGCAGTGCAGCCCCGACACGATCCCCGAAGCCGGCCATCCAGCGGACATCCCCTCCTGTGCAGAATGATCTGCCCTTGCCGGTCACCACTACGCCGTGGACATCTTCATCCGAGGCGGCGCGCATGATCGAGTCTGCAAAGGCAGCAGCCGTGTCTAGATCAAAGGAATTGAAAACCTCCGGCCGGTTGATCGAGATAACGGCGATTCCGTCCATATGCTCCACATTAACAGTTCCGCCCATGATGATTTCCTCCTGTCTGAAAAATTTTTTAAGTCCTCCCCGAGAAAGACTTTGTATTCCCTGTTGGGGCGATTTTCAAGGCTGATAATGAAAAGGGCACCACCGGAATTTAAATGAAAGTTTTTGCTTTTGCCCTGGAGCTCCCCGCTCGACCTTGCATCTCCCCCGATGAATCTCCCGCAGCCAACCCCCCGTCCCCGCCTTTTTTCGACTGCCGTCTTCCAGTCGGCGTCGGAATCGGCGGTTTTTAATGTAGTGGTGTTTTTCACCGATGCCATCGGCTGCTTCCGGATCGTTGTCAGTGAGGCGGAGCCGAACGGTTGTCGTTGTCGTAATCGGCTATTTTTAAAGCAGTTCTTTTTTCCGCCTAGCTAACAGCTAACAGCTAACACGGTTCCGGCGGTGCCGTGGATTTTTTGCGGTTGTGATGCTGCATTGACGAACAATTCCCAATCCCATAGGATTAACAGGACGCTGGGTGAGTTGGTACTATTTAACAGGGGTTTTAGAACAGGAGCCGCCGATGGCAGAAGAAGACCGCTACCGCCCGTACCCGATGAAAGCCCTTTGCAGGGAAGGGATCGAGGATCTTTTGGCCTTGCCCGATGGGCTCGTTGTCGGCTTGACGGGGGGTATCGCGTGCGGAAAATCCACCGTGAGTTCGATTCTCTCGGAAAAGGGAGCCGTGGTGATTGATTTCGACGTTTTGGCCCGTGAGGCGGTGGAACCTGGTACACCTGGGCTGGGGGAAATTGTTGAAATATTTGGGCGGGAAGTTTTGACAGGCTCCGGCGAACTGGACAGGAAAGCCCTTGGGCGGCTGGTGTTTTCGGATCCAGGGAAACGAAAATGCCTGGAGGCCGCAACCCACCCCCGAATATTCGATCTTTACCTGTGTGAGGTCAGGAATGTTTTCGAGAGAAGGCCGGATGCAGTTGTTGTGGCCGCGATCCCCCTGCTTTTTGAATTAAACCTGGAGGATTTGTTTCATGCGGTGGTGGTTGTCTATGCACCCGAGCCGCTTCAGAAAAAGAGATTGATGGAACGCGACGGGATTTCCGAACATCGTGCCGAACAGATTTTGAAGGCCCAAATGCCGATAGATGAAAAATTATCTCGTGCCCGCTTTGTTGTTTACAACGACGGCGGCCTGGATGAAACTCGCAGCCGGGTGGACGCCCTTTGGCGGGAACTGCTGGAAATGCTGAGGGCCCGGTCGGGGGCTTGACAGCAGATGGATCATAGATTAATAATTTAGTGACAATTTAGGCATGGCCCGGGGGTGGCTTTCGAAAAAGCCTGAGATTACACCCTTCGAACCTGATCTGGTTAATTCCAGCGTAGGGAGATGTCTTGAATCGGTCGGAAGTTTGTTGGTGGATGACGGACCGTTTCCCTCGGGAAACGGTTTTTTTGTCCGCCTGGCGGCGGTTAATGCGAGCAAAAAGGAGGATGCATATGCATATCCATATGAAGACCCGGGATGTTGCGAAAGCTGTGATTTTTGTGGCCGTGGCCGTAGCCCTTTCGCCGTTTTTCATTCCGGTAGGTATATCAAAATGCTTTCCGGCCCAGCACATGGTCAATGTAATCTCGGCCGTGATGCTGGGGCCGTGGTATGCGGTGACAATAGCGTTTGCGGCTGCGGTGATACGCAACATCATGGGGCTGGGCACACTGCTGGCTTTTCCCGGCGGGATGATAGGAGCACTGCTGGCAGGGCTGGTCTACCGCGTTTCAAAAAGCATTTATGCGGCTGGTGCGGGTGAAGTGGTCGGCACTGGTCTTCTCGGGGCGATTGTAAGTGTTTGGATTGTCGGTCCGATCTTTATGGATAAACAGATGGCCGTTGCCACACTGGTGGTGGCCTTTAGTGTCAGCACCATCGGAGGCACGATTATAGGTCTGGTGGCGCTCCGTTTGCTGAAGAAAGCGAAGATCTGGCAGCCGTGATCCGGATTCATAACCTTAGATACAGCTATTCCAGAAGAGAGGAGGTGCTGGCCGGTATTAACCTGTCCGTTGACGCCGGAGAATACATGCTTCTTTGTGGAGAGAACGGTTGCGGCAAGTCTACTTTGATTTATACATTCAACGGCCTGGTCCCTCATCATTTCGGCGGGGCCATGGAAGGTTCGGTCAACGTTGCAGGACTTGACACATCTGTTTATCCGCCTTCAGAACTGTTTCCCCATGCAGGGCTTGTGCTGCAGAACTCCGACGCCCAGTTTTTCAATGCTACAGTTGAAGACGAACTGGCTTTCGGGCTGGAAAGTTTGGGCATGGAACCAGAAGAAATATCGGCCAGGGTGCGGAATGCGGCTGCTGAATTCAACATTGAACATCTGCTTTTTTCTGAACCCTCGACTCTATCCGGAGGGGAACGCAAACTCGTTTCAATCGCCGCTGTGGTTGGTGCGGATCCTCCGCTGGTGGTGCTGGACGAACCTTTTGCGAATCTGGACTGGGCCGGCTCTGAGAATCTTCGGCGCGTTCTCAGAAGAATCCATGGACGGGGGAGGACTGTGGTGGCCGTCGAGCATGTTTTGGAAGAATTGCCCCCTGAGCTAACCCGCTGTGTGCTTCTCGATCAGGGGCGGATAAAGGCCGATGGGCCGCCGGAAGAGCTGAAGCCGACCCTGCGTGAAACTGGGTTGATTCCCCGCTATCCCGCTCCGCCGCTTGTTTCTTCGACTACCACAGACCGGGCACTACTGAGCGTGGAGGGGCTTCATGCCGAACGGGGGGGAAAAGCCGTTCTGCGGGGAGTATCTTTCAGCATCAGTAAGGGGGAAACCGTGGCCCTGGTGGGGAGGAACGGGAGCGGTAAAACCACTTTGATAAAACACTTGAACGGGCTCCTTAAACCCTCGGCAGGGACAGTGCGCTACAAGGATCGTGATGTAACCGCTACCGGCCCTTCCTCCATGGCATCTGTGGTGGGGATTTCATTCCAGAATCCGAATGACCAATTTTTTACCTCGACAGTAGGCGATGAGCTGCTCGCGGGTCCGAGGGCTGTCGGCAAGAGCAGGAGTGGTCGTTTCGAAGAGATGCTGTCTCTTTTCCATTTGGAAAATTTCTGGGATCGTTCACCATATCGGCTGAGCGAAGGTGAAAAGAAAAGAGTGGCCATATGCTCCATCCTGGCGATGGAGCCGGAGATGCTTGTCCTGGACGAACCGACCGCCGGGCAGGACGGGCGGTTCCGGGAATCGCTTGCAGCTGCCTTGAACAAGCTTGCCGGGGAGGGGCTTACCACAATGGTGGCAACACACGACTTGGAGTTTGGACGTGCCGTTGCCCCCCGCTGGATTCTGCTCGAACACGGCGCCTTGGAGATGGACGGCCGCGCCGCCGAAGTCGCCGGCCGGATAGAGACATCGAGGGGCGGTGGAAAAGAAGCCGGCGGAGGCCGCGATGAACGGTTTTGACCCGCGCACTAAACTCTTGATCGGGGCTGCGGCTGTCGGGGCGGTACTCGGAGCCGT
>CAYXDR010000030.1:13195-14265 GCA_964463515.1 uncultured Desulfobacteraceae bacterium
CAATCAGTGGTCAACGCAGACGATTCCTCAATGCCCAGCGGATGGCCGTTCCTATGGCTGGTTTTGTTTTTGTTGTAGGCCTGGTTTTTTATGACGTTGAGGCCGCATCATTTCTGGCAGTAAGGCTTCTCGTGCTTTTTTCCGTCTCTGCCGCAGTTTTCGGCCGGATGGAGGGCGGAGTGATTGGAGACGCTTTGAGGCTGCTGGGTTTACCTTACGGTGTTGCCTTCATGGTTACGTCCGGCATGCGGTATGTTCCCCTCATCGGCCTTAAGATCAGGCATATAATAGAAGCCCAGAGATCGAGGGGCATCGACCTCGGGCTGCGGCTGCGCAATGTGAAGAATTTGCTTTCACTGTTGATGCCGCTGTTGGTCCAGTCCTTCATATTGGCCGAAGATATGGCGGTTGCAATGGAATCCCGTGGCTTCGGGAGGAAAGGCCGAAGCTTCAGGAAAAGATACCACTTTGGGCTCAAGGATTGGGCTGTGAGCCTGGCATGCGTGTTTTTGACTGTGATTTTTCTTGGGTGGGAAAGAGGGTGGCTGCAGTGAGATTGGCCTGTCCGGCATGTCTGATTGGCGGTACCACTCCGACATGCCGGACTTTTCGTCTCCAGGAACACAGACGGATGCTTATAGTTTCGCGGGCAGAGACATAAGGGCCTGTTCCAGGGTTTTCCAGATTTCCGTCACTGCTTTGGCCGCGGCGCCCTCTGAATCGTATTCCTGTACAGTGTGTTTTTCCACCATCGCCCTTGTGAACGCAGGGTCAAACGGAATCCGGCCCATCAACTCCGCGCCTTTTTCTGCTGCGTAGGTTTCTATCATTTGGGTTTGCTCCAGGTTCAGATCGAACTTGTTGATTGCGAGCCAGGCCGGAATTTTAAAGAATTCGCACAGATCTACAACCCGCTTCATATCATGTATCCCGGATACCGTTGGTTCAGATACGATTAGGACGGCTGAGGCGCCTCCCAGGGAGGCGATTACCGGGCATCCCACACCGGGAGGGCCGTCGGTCAGGATGAGGTTGATTCCCTTTTCTTCGGCCAGCTTTTCGGCCTCCCT
>CAYXDR010000031.1:0-2658 GCA_964463515.1 uncultured Desulfobacteraceae bacterium
CGCCCGGCGGTCGTTGTGTATTTGCAACTTCCGCGGCACGGTTCAAACTCGACACATCATCGCTGGGAGGATTCCTTATCAGGGATATCAGCCGCAGCACTCTGCCCCCGGATTTCACCCGTTCCGCCGGAAGACACCGCTGCTGGGAAATCAGGGCAGCATAACGGTATCGGCCGTTACACCTGACACCTGTTTTACCTGTCTTCGTCTCTCTCTATAACCAGGACCCAACCAGAAGGCTTTCTTCCCACCCGCAACAGGCCGGATTTCAAGAAAAACCGGGCCAGGCCGGTCCGTGCCGTGGCCGCCAGCCCTTCCTGTTCAACACCGGCGATGGACTCTTTCAAGACATCGACGATAAGCGGCCTGTCTTCGTCGACAAATAATGAGGTAAAGGACCTGTTCAGAACATCTTCGATGTTTAAATCCAGCATTTTCAATGCGGTGGGGTTGGCATCTATCAATTTTGTATCGCGGTCCAAAACCAGCACTCCGGCAGGAAGGGATTCCATTATGCTTTTCTGAAACTCCATGGCTTCGATCAATTCAGCCGTTTCCTGCCTGGGATGCAGGTCCGCAGGCTCGAAAAATTTATCTGAACTTCCAAGCTTTTCGAATTTTTCCCCCGCATTTTCGAATTCGCCGATAAAATGGTTTATTACAACCTCCATCTTATCGATCGGGCCTTTGGCCACATAATAGTCGGCACCCATCTCGTTGAGTTCATCCAGCCTCTCGATTATTGCACCCGACAGGGCCACAATCGGAAAAGCCGCATCGGGAAAGCATGATCTTATGTAGTTTATCACCTTTCTGCCGTCTATCCGTGGCATGAGCATATCGAGAAAAACAATATCGAACAACTCCCTTTGAAGGTATCCTATAGCCTCCTTTCCGTCGTAGGCCTTTGCTACCTGATACCCCCTGCCCTTCAGCAGATCGGAAAGAAATTCTACGAAAAAGAAATCATTATCAACAACCAGAGCTTTGGGTAACATGAAAGCCTCGAGCAAATAGAAACTGCCAGTTAAATCTAATTTATACAAACCCTTCTAATTTCAGAGATATCCGTTAACCCCTGAAAAACTTTTTGTATGCCGTCCTGTTTCAAGGTTGTCATGCCTTCGGATGCCGCCTGGTTGAAGAGTTCATGCGACGGGGCCTGCATCTTGATCAATTTCTTTACGGCAGGGGTTCCCTCCATGAGTTCGTGAACACCGATCCGGCCTTTATACCCGCTTCCCGAGCACTTGTCGCAGCCTTTGGCACGGTATAGGAACAAATCCTTACCGTATCGCGACATTTTATGGGCTTCAAAAGCCTCCACGCCGTAATCCTTTACTATATCTTCAAATTCGGCTTTTTCGGGATGGTATTTCTCTTTGCATTCACTGCACAATCTCCGGACCAGCCTCTGAGCCAGCACGCACAGAAAGGCGTCGGAAAAATTAAGTGGGTTGAGCCCCATATCGAGAAGCCTGGTGATCGTCTCCGGAGCACTGTTTGTGTGAAGAGTGGAAAAAACCAGGTGGCCGGTGAGAGAAGCTTCTATCCCGGTGGAAGAGGTCTCATAGTCACGCATTTCGCCGATCATTATAACGTCCGGGTCGGCCCTCAAAAAGGCCCGCATCACACGGGCGAAATCAAGGCCGATTTTAGGCTTGACTTCCACCTGCCGCAGCCCGGCCTGGGTTATTTCAACCGGGTCTTCCGCTGTCCATATCTTTACTCCAGGTTTGTTTATGTGTCCCAAGGCGGCGTGCAGAGTCGTCGTTTTCCCCGATCCGGTGGGGCCTACCACTAGAATGAGGCCATAGGGCTGAGATATAGCACGGCCGAGGACATCCCGGTTGCGTTCATTCAGCCCCATCGCGTCCAGCTTCATGGCTCCGGCCTTGGCCAAAATTCTCAAAACCGCATCCTCGAAGCCGCCGGTTGTCGGAATTGTGGCGATCCTCAGCTCGAACTCCGGTACTCCCTTCCGCCTGAATTTAATTTTGCCATCCTGCGGCAACCTCCGCTCCGCTATGTCCAGGCCGGCCATAATCTTGATCCTGGAAAGGATCCCTCTTGCCATGGAATTGGGCACTTGGAGATATTCCTGGCAAACGCCGTCCTGGCGAAATCTTATACCGGTGGTTTTCGTAACCGGGGACGGCTCGATATGGATATCCGAAGCGTTTCGCCTGAAGGCGGCAACAATCACCTGGTCTACAAGTCGCACAACTTGGCTCGAGGATTCATCATGGATATCTTGTATTTCCTGCTCTTCTTCTTCCTCGAAGCTCACCTCCGGGATCATGTCCAGTTCTTCGGTAATCTGCCGAATGGGATCGGTGTTGCCCTGTTCAAAGAAATGATGGATGAACTTTTCGATATCTTCACGTATTCCAACGGACAAGAGTATTTTCTTGGTTTTGATCAAGCCCTGTATCTGGTCTGTCTTGGTAAGATTTTTCGGGTCATCCACAAGAATTTCCACACCTTCGGGCCCCCAGCTGAGCGGCACCCACATATCATGCAACAGGAAACTCTTCTTAAGACTCCGGATTAATTCCACGGGGACCGGGAAAGAAACATCGAACTCCCTGAACCGGCATCCGTAATATGAAGCCAGGGAACGGCCGACATCCTTTTTGTCCACCCCGAGCATCGAAA
>CAYXDR010000031.1:2668-14179 GCA_964463515.1 uncultured Desulfobacteraceae bacterium
AAATGAGCACATGCTCAACGCTTTTCCTGGATCGTTTGGAGGCGGCGAGAGCCTTCTGAAGCTGCTCTGAAGTGATTATATTACCAGCCAGCAGATAATCGTATCGGGAACCGGAGCTCTGCCCGGTAATTGAATCCACCTTGGTTTTCAGCTCCGCATTTGCCGGGTTCATGTAGAGAGCCTCCCGGAACAGGTTCAGTGCGCGGTCCTTGTAGCCCCGGCGCTCCAGCTCCAAACCCGCATGGTATTTCAAATCAGCCTGACGGGCCGTTGAAAGGTCCATTGCTGACATGATACTGTCCACTTTAGAAACTACGGCATCCACTGAAAGTATTTTGAAAAAGCATCCTAGGGCCTTCGGAAAGACCTCCAGGGGCAGCGCACTGCGCTCGACGAGCTTTTCGTATTCACTTGCAGCCTCGTGAAAAAGGCCTAGTTCCATCAACGCTCCCGCACTTTCAAGGATCTCTCCGGCGGAACCCTCGGAGGACACAGCCCGCTTGATCATCTTAATTTCCTCTGATCCCAGCTCGTCATCCTCCGACCTGTCCCGGCGGGTAATGTTCTCTTCCAGGGAAGATATCATCCGTTCGATCCGGCTGCGTATAGGATCGTCAGGGGGCAGCGAACCGCTGGAGCGCAGTCTCCGGTATATCTCCAGCGCCTCTTCCCACAGCCCCATGGAATGGTAAACATCAGCTTCCTTCATTTTGGAAGCCAGGTCCGCTGTGTTGTCTTTCGTTTTTTGAACCATGGAAACACCTTCCAGGAAGGTGGCTAGCGGGGCAAGGAACCCTGCAAGCGGGACACTGTTAGGATAACCGCCTGTTTCATTGCCTCTACGACATTTTCGCCGGTCACACCGCTCGTAGGGAAAGCTGGACATTTCCCCGTCGTATTCAGGTCCTCGTCCATCGACTCTATGGGAAGAAGCGGAATTCCGGAATCCTGCAGATCGCGCTTGTTGTATTGAAACACGATCGGCACAGAAGCATTTTCCCTCTGCAGCCCGAATAAATTGTCCTCCAGCTCCTTCAGAGACTTTATATTACTCTCCCTCCTGACAAGCATCGAATCAGCAACGAACACCACACAGTCCACGCCTTTCAGAACTATCCTCCGGGTGGCGCTGTATTTCTCAACTCCAGGCACGGTATAAAATTGAACCTTTACGTCATAGCCTTTGATTTTTCCCACCTCAAGCGGGAAAAAATCAAAAAACAAAGGTTTATCTTTCAGGGTTTTTATCATTACACCCTGTGAGTAGACCCTGTTGCGGTATTTTTCATGGAGATAGTCAAGGCATGTAGTTTTTCCGCTCCGGTCCGGTCCGTAATAGACAATTTTTGCGGTTAACTTCTTATTCTCAGGATCTATATTCACCACAGATCAAATCACCTCGCAAAGAGAAATCGAGCGGTCTTCCCGCCGACGTGGTTTCCACTGGAATCTTGAGTTCCAGCATGGCCGGCCGCAGGGTCTGCACTCTCACCCTGTTTATAAGTATCGTCAAAAACAATGAATACATGAGGACTTCGATCCAGAAAAATCCGGACATGCACCACCACCAATCTTTCGTTTATCCTTCGAATCAGAAGAGCGAAACGGCCATATGATCCGCCACCAACAACCCCCTGGTGGTGGGAATTATTTTTCCGTCGCACACATCGAGAAACCCGAGGCGCCGGCCGTTATCGAGAAAAAAAGCATTTTCCTGTGTTTCCGGCACCAGCCCCAAATCTATGCCGTCAGATGTCCTCAGCCCCAAAAATACTGCCTCCCTTGTGAGCTCGGCTTCAGAAAGCGTTTCGCTGCCTTCCAGCGGAAGGCGGTTTGTTTCCAGTGCATGGCAGTACCGCTTCACCGACCGGAAATTCCACCAGCGACGGGCCCCGTCAAAGGAATGTGCAGACGGCCCCAGGCCTAGATAAGGTACATGGCGCCAGTATTTAAGGTTATGCCGTGATCGCACGGATTGCTCAGCGGCGAAATTGGAAACCTCGTAATGTAGATAACCGTGCGAGGCCATTAATCCGGATGTGGCATTAAACATGCCACCCAAGAAAGCTTCCGAAGGCAAGCGGAATTTTCCCCCTGCATAGAGCCTGTACAGCACGGTGCCTTTTTCGACGCTCAACTGATAGCATGAAACATGATCAGGGTTAAAGGTAAGCATCCTTTCCAGATCATTCAACCACGCCTTTTCGCTCTGGCCGGGCACCCCGTAGATCATGTCGACCCCGAAACCATTGGACCACCTGGCTCTAATTTCCTCGAGCGCCCCCAGAGCGGTCCCCACAGAATGCGCTCTGCCCAGAAATTCCAGTACACCAGGGTTCAGGGACTGAACACCCAGGCTGATCCTGGTGAATCCCAGCCTTTTAAAGAGCAGGATTTTCTCGGAATCAATGTCACACGGATTCGCCTCTATCGTTATTTCGGCGTCACCCGTCAATGGGAACCTCGAAATGACATCTCCCAGCAGGGCTTCGAGCAGGCGCCCGTTCAGGAGCGAAGGGGTTCCACCTCCGATGTAAACCGTGTCGAATAACGGAAACAAAGAAACATACCGGGAAGCTTCGATGTTCAATGCCGCAAGCCACCTGCAGGCAAGCCCCGTACCGGCTATCGAATAAAAATCACAGTAGGCGCATTTGCGTCTGCAGAACGGAACATGGATATATAGCCCCGCCGGTTCCGCAGGGTCTGCTACCGCCGCATGTACCGGCCCTGTCATTTGCTCTCCGATTTCAGCACCGCCACGAAGGCGCTTTGGGGAACTGTAACCGAGCCTATCATTTTCATCCGTTTTTTCCCCTTCTTCTGCTTTTCAAGAAGCTTTCTCTTTCTCGTAATATCGCCGCCGTAACATTTGGCGGTTACATCCTTCCTGAAAGGCGAAATCGTAGTGCGGGCGATGATCGTACTCCCGATCGCCCCCTGTACCGCAATCTTGAACATATGCCTCGGGATTTCTTCCTTAAGTCTCTCGCAGGCTTGAAGCGCTCTGGCGCGTGCCCTGTCTCTGTGCACGATCTGGCTCAAAGCATCGACCCGCTCGCCGTTTAGCAGGATATCCACCCGCACCAGATTGGATTCCCGATAATCAAGGATTTCATAGTCAAAAGACCCATAGCCCTGGGTGATCGTCTTTAAACGGTCGTAAAAGTCAAACACCACTTCGGCCAGGGGCATGTCGAACTGCAATTCGATCCGTCCGGGCGACGGGTAATTGAAATGGGAGTTGACCCCTCTGCGCTCGAGACAGAGATCCATGACGGCACCCATATAGCGGTCCGGAATCATAATATTGGCCCTGATGAACGGCTCTAACGACCTCTCGATGGTAACCGGATCCGGGTAGTAGGCGGGATTGTCCACGATCACCGATTTTCCATCGGACAGCTCAAAGTGATATTCCACCGTAGGAGTGGTTAGTATTATCGATTGGTCGAATTCCCGCTCAAGCCTTTCCTGAACGATTTCGAGGTGAAGCAAGCCCAGGAAACCGCAACGGAACCCCATGCCGAGAGCGGCCGACGAATCTTTCTGAAAAACCAGCGACGCATCGTTGAGCCAGTATTTTTCGAGTGCATCGGCAAGAGAGCCGTAATCCTCGGAGCTGATTGGATATATGGAAGAAAAAACAACCGGCTTTACTTTCTTGAAACCGGGCAAGGCTTTAGGAGCAGGCTTGTCTTCCAGCGTGATCGTGTCGCCCACCCTGGTGTCCCGCACGGTTTTGATGCCGGCGATCAGATACCCCACCTCCCCGGCTTCAAGCACTTCCCGCCGTTCCCGGGCCAGCCGGAAGACCCCCAGTTCCTCGACCTTGTGACTGGTCCCGGTCGACATCAGCCGGATTACGTCCCCAGTGCGCATCCTGCCTGTAAAAAGTCTGCAGCTGACAACAGTACCCCTGAAAGGATCGTAGTCCGCATCAAATATCAGCGCCTTCAGCGACTCGTCAACAGGTCTTTCGGGGGCAGGTATCCGTCGGACTATCGCTTCGAACACATCTTCTATGCCTATCCCTTCTTTCGCCGAACAAAGGATCGCCTGGTCCGAATCAAGACCAAGATCGATCTCTATTTGCTCCTTCACCCTCTCCACATCGGCGGAAGGAAGGTCTATTTTGTTGATAACAGGGATTATTTCCAGATCATACTCGATCGCCCCGTAAAGATTGGCAACCGTTTGTGCCTCCACCCCCTGGGCGGCGTCTATCAAAAGCAGAACGCCTTCGCATGATACAAGGGCACGGGACACCTCGTAGGAAAAATCAACGTGCCCTGGAGTGTCTATAAGATTCAACTCGTATTCCCGGCCTTGGGAGTCGGTGTAGGGGAGGGATATGGTGTTGCTCTTGATTGTAATGCCGCGTTCGCGCTCGATTTCCATTGTGTCGAGCATCTGATCTTTGAACGTCCGCATGTCCGCGAGCCCTGCCGCTTGTATCATCCTGTCGGCCAGGGTTGACTTCCCATGATCTATGTGAGCTATTATGCTGAAATTACGTATATCCAACATCAAATAACATTCCTTCATCAAGGCCCGCACGGACCCGTATTAGTTCTGCTGTTATACTGACGGCGATTTCCGCAGGCGTCTCCGCGCCGATATCGAGACCGATCGGCGTATGCACCCTGGCAAAATCATCCTTTGTAAATCCCGCTTTCACAAGGCGGTCGAACATGGCCTCACGTTTCCTTGAACTGCCGACCATGCCGAGATACCTGGCTTTTACAAGGAGTGCCTGCATAAGCACTTCCATGTCGTGCAAGTGCCCCCGGGTGGCAATCACCAGGTAAGAAGACCTGTCTACGTCCAGTCTGTCCAAAACGTTTTCGAAAGGATAACACAACACCTTTGAAGCCCTTGGAAAATCTTCTGGTCTCGAATATTCCGGTCTGTCATCCACTATCACCACTTCGAAATCAACGCTTCCGGCCACACCAGCCAGTGCTCTGGAAACATGCCCGCCCCCGAACACGTAAAGGATCTGGCGCGGGGCCACCGGCTCGACAAACAGCCTGCCTGAAAATCCTGTTTCATCCGTAAAGTGCCGCAGCTCCGGCCTATCAACGGTGGTAAGACCGCCCAAAGCCCCGGCAGCATCGGTGAAGCCGGAGGCTCCCAGGCTTCCCGTAACCACTCCTCCCTGTTCGATCAACATTTTAGGAGCGGCTTTACCCTGCCTCCACTTGCCTTCGTCGATCAAGGTGACAAGAAGGCCGCGGACACTACCGGAAGAAGCTTCCTTAAGCTTCTCGATCAAAGGCTCCGATCCAGGCTGAACCGGGGATACGGGCTCGACGAAAAGTACCATTTCGCCCCCGCAAAGCATTCCGGTTTCGGCTGCATGGCCTGCGTTCAAATTGAACCTCAAAGTGACCGGCTTTCCGGTCGAAACCACCCGGCCGGCAACCTTACATGCCTCAGCCTCGGCCGCACCTCCTCCGACGGATCCGAAAACGACCTTTCCACCGGCGATCAAGCATCTGGCACCTTCCGTCCTGGGAATTGAGCCGGCTTTATGTATCACGGTGGCCATCGCCGCCGAGCGTCCACCCTCTGAAAGTTTTAAAATTTCGGAATATATGGTCACAATTTTTGCTCTCACATATGGACAAAAACCTCGAACTTCATCCAGGCGAGGGATCCCACAACCACCCGGTCCACTTCCCCCGGACACTCGCACAGGACCATATCGGCAAGGCGGACCGCCGCGGCGCTGTCCGCCATCAGATCGGCCTTGTTGAGCAGAACAACTTTTCTCGCGCCGGCCGGACAATCCTTGAACAATCCGGATGGCGAACTGAACAGCCGAACCACTGATTCCGGAGTTATAATTTCCCCCTCTTTCAGCCCTGTAACGGCTTCAAGCCTGTCCATTCTGAAAACCGATTTCCCGCAAACCGGGTTGCCCAAGGCTTCCAGGCCCATAACGGCTACCACGAGGGTGGTCAACGAAGGAATAACCGGTTCATGGGATGCAGGAGATTTAAGGGGCCTTCCAGCCGCGCCATCGGCCTCCACGATCAAATAATCCAGCCGGCAGTTCGAAAACAGGGAGTCGACAGTACCCGGCTCAACCCCGCCTATCTTTCCACCTTCTACGCCTCTGCCTCCTATGAACAATCCGGCCAATCCGGCTGGAAGCCTCTCCAAAAGGACACTGTCGTGGTCGCAAAAAACCACGTCCCCTATAGCCTCGGCTTCAGCCGGCCGCACCTTTGTCGTGGTTGACGCAACCGCCTTCAGCCCCGAACTGCGCATCTCCCGGGCCAGAGCCTGCATCAACCCGCTCTTGCCGCCCCCTCCAACCAGCGCGATCAATTCCCGTGAAGCGAGGGAAAAAGCATCAATAATCGAAGAAGTTTTTAGGCTCGAAGCCGTCATTTTTTCCTGAGCACCCGGCTGTCGCCGACCCGAACGGTCAGCTGAATACGATCGAAATATTCGATGAGAGGAATTGTATATTTCCTCGAAGTACCGGTCATATCTTTGAATTCAGGAGTAGTAATCTCCCCCCGTTCTTTCAGGTATGCTACCAGATCCGCCTCCAGCCGGTCTATTACATCGCTAAAAAAATAGAGGTCTTCCTTCACCTTTACAAGAACCCCGTCCTTGACCATTACATCCAGGATCTGACGGGCGCTGTCCCCGGAAAATTTTGTCTTGAGTTCCTTGAAATAAGGAGGCTGAAGCCCGCTGCTCCGGTACACCTCCTCGAGTCTGCTGCGGATTTTCCGTTGATCCTCTCCGAGCTTAACGCGGTGTCCGGCCAGTCTCACGGTATCCTTTTCCAGCACTAGCACGCCCTCTTTGCTCAGCTGCTGTATCACATGGGAAAAAAGCCTGGGATTTTTGGCACCGGCCGTTCTGGACTTCAGCTCCTCCTTCGCGACACCGGCCTTCAGGGGATGGTTTCTATGGTACCCTGAAACCACGCTCACCACCTCGTCGCGCGCACGTTTCAAAAACCCTGCATGTATCAAAAGACCGTTGTCGTACTGAACGATTCTTTTTCGAGCCATCAAAGCCTGGAGGTATTCCTGAAGTTTCCCTGCCCCCGTGTTTGTCAGAAAAGGAAGCTCCCGCTGTTCGAGCCCCTGAAAACGTCGTAATGCCACGAAAAGCTCGATAGTTTCCGCCGGCGATCCCTCGGCGAGGGTTTTCATCTGTGCTTTGGTGATATCGGATAACCTTTTGCGTTTCTGGGGCAGGGCGTCCAGGATACGCCCGCCGCCGATTGTTCGGACGGGGGAATAGCTCCTGATCACGAATTTGTCCCCCCGGAGCGCTGCAGTGGGTGAATCAAGCCTTATCTGTGCGTAACAACGCCCTCCCGGTTCCAGCTCCTCCCTGTCCAGCAAAACCACCGTCGCAATAATTTCAGCGGTGCCCGTGTGAAAACGAACCTTGCCGCGGTTCTTGATTTTCCTGGGAGCGCTGTCCAGCAAACCCAAATCGACATCGACCATATATGTGGGCCTCAAAGCCCCTTTGCCGGCGAGAACGTTGCCCCGTTCTATCACAGCCCGTTCCAGCCCCTGAAGGTTCACGGCAGTCCTCAAACCAGGCCCCGCAGACTCGACCTCCCTGCTGTGCACCTGTATCCCCCGGACCTTGGAATCAACACACTGGGGATAAACCGTGACCTCGCTCCCGGATTCAATGTGCCCGGATATGCATGTGCCAGTGACAACGGTGCCAAAGCCTTTCATGCTGAAAACCCGGTCAATCGGCAAACGGAATATATGCCCGGGCTCCTTTTCGGGAATTTTTCCCGCCAGCTTGTCGAGAATCCGCTTCATTTCCTCGATGCCCTGACCTGTGACCGAAGAGACCTCCACCATCGCGGCATCGGCCAGAAAAGTTCCGGCCAGATATTCGGCCGTCTCCTCTTTCACGAGCTCCAGCCATTCGGCCTCCACCATGTCGATTTTGGTGAAAACCACCAGTCCGTGATGGATATCGAGGAGGCTGCATATTTCGAGATGTTCCCTGGTCTGAGGCATCACCCCTTCATCGGCCGCCACCACCAGTGCCACTAGATCTATACCTGTGGCACCGGCGACCATATTCTTGACAAATTTCTCATGCCCCGGGACATCGACTATACCAAGAAGATTTCCCCCCGGCAGTTCCATGTGTGCAAAACCCAGCTCGATCGTGATGCCGCGGCGCTTTTCTTCTTTGAGCCGATCTGTTTCGATTCCGGTCAACGCCCTGATCAAAGAAGTCTTTCCATGGTCGATATGTCCGGCCGTGCCGAGAACTATCTGTTTCATAATAAACAGTGGTCTCCTGTATTGAAAATGAACAAAAAATTATTTTCAAAAGGGGTTGAGTTGGAAGGAACCAGAAAGTGCACCTCCCTGTTCTCCTTCACTGCAAAAGGAAAAAGGGAGGTACATGATTTTAATATTCCGGGGGCATGGTCTTCAACTGCGCCAGCGTGAACACCGGGCCGTCTTTACACACGAATTTATCGCCGAGGTTGCATCTCCCGCACATGCCGATGCCGCACTTCATGCGGTTTTCCAGGCTAAGGATGATGTTCTCCGGCGGAAAGCCCAATTTTTCGAGCACCGGTTGCGTGAACTTGATCATGATAGGCGGCCCGCAAACGATAGCGATCGCGTTGTCTGCGCTCGTAATTTTCTGCTCGGTGATCGCAGGAACGAAGCCGACATTATACTTCCAGTCGGGATCCTCGGTACGATCCACGGTTATATGCATATTAATATCGTCACGCTGCTCCCATGCCGCCAACTCATCCTGGTAAAGCAACAGTCCGGGAGACCTTGCACCGTAAACCACGGAGATATCCTGAAACTTATTCCGGTTTTCCGGATCGAGCATATAGATAATGCTGGATCTCAATGTGGTGAAAGCGAACCCCCCGCCGATTATAACGATATTGCGGCCTTCCATACGATCCCATGGGTAACAGTTGCCGAGCGGTCCGCGGATACCCATAACATCGCCCTCTTTCATGTTGTGCAGGTAGGTGGTAACGACCCCCACCTTGTTCACCGTAAAGCTGACGAACCCCTTTTCGGTGGGTGAAGAGGCAATCCCGATAGGAATTTCCCCTTTCCCAGCCACCGAAAGCTCCGCAAACTGCCCCGGCGTGTAGGCAAATCTCTCTTCGTCCCCTTCGTGCTCAAATACAAAGCGGAACGTCTTCAAATTTCTGTCTTCCGTCTCGGTTACTATCCGTTCGATCCTTACCGGATAGGGCAAATAGGGATTATCCACTGTTTCTCCCTCCGTTTCGAACAAATCGACAAACGCCGAATACCTTGATCGCCTAATACTCGTTCATCAACTTCGCGACCCGCCGGATATCAATATTCACCGGGCAGTAGCGAACACATCTCCCACAGCCGGTACACTGCACTCCGGCACCGTACTTATCAACATAATATTTCAATTTATGCATGAAGCGCTGCCGCACCCGCTGCCATTTCTGGTCCCGTGGGTTGTGACCGGAACCATGCAGTGTAAACAGGGGGAACATGCATGAGTCCCAGTTCCTTATCCTTTCCCCTTCCGTGCCGTGAACTTCATCCTGGATGTCGAAACACCAGCATGTCGGACAGAGATATGTGCAGGTGCCGCAATTCAGGCATGAAAAACCAATCTCTTCCCAGAACGGTGCATCGAAAAGATCCAGCTGTTCCTTTTCAGCGAGCTTATCGGTCTCAATCGAAGACTCGATCTTTCCCGCAGAGGCTTCAGCGGCGGCATCGGCGGCTTTCAAATCTTCCTCCCCGGCTTCCCGCCCTCCGGAGGCATGGGAAAGAAAATCCTCACCCTTGTCCGTCAGTGATCGTGCCACATATCCCCCGTCCACCTCGTATAGCAGCACGTCGAGTCCTTCCCGGCCGAACGGTCCTCCCCCCACCGAGGTGCAGAAACAGGTCGAAGACGGCTCCGTGCATCCAAGCCCTACAAAAGTCGTCGCCTCATTCCATCTGACCCACCAAGGATCCTGGTATTCCGGGTTATCAAAATTACGCCCGACCACCGTAAAAGCCGCCGCATCGCAGGGCCTTATCCCTACAACGGCCCTCGGCCCGTAGTCTTTTTCCGCCTCCTTTAGAATATTTGCATCTTCGGCGGCGGGCTCCATATTGCATTCGAACATCCGCATGGATTGGGGATAGACAAGACCTTTTGCGGACAAGCGTGTATTCTGAAATTTGAAATCAGGCTTTGCCCCTTCCTTTAAATCCCTGAAAAAGTGGAAGTCGCCCTCTTTCTGCGGGACATATACCTTGGTGTAGTATTCCTTGGCAGCTCCGAGAGCCTCCCCCCATTCTTCCTCGCTGTATACCTTGTCGGTCATCTTTCCCACCTTTTCTCAGCCGAGTCGGCTATAACGCCGCATCAACACTACCTGGTTTCCATCCGGCCCGGAGGCGAACTATCTGATAAAATCATTGTAGTCGTCGGGCCTGTATACATCCAGCGGCGGCCGTGCTTCCAGAGTAAGCCCGGCCTCCCAACCGAACAGTTCTTCAACGTCTTTGTTGAGTTTCTTCGTAAACTGCCGCATCGAAATCCCCACCGGACACACTCGTTCGCACGCGCCGCAATCCGTGCATCTGCCTGCACAGTGATACGCTCGCAAAAAATGAAACGTCAATGTATCTGTGGGATCGATACTTTTCCCAACCCATTGCGGCTTACTCTCGTCAACAAAGCAAGTGGGGCAATAACACAGGGGACATGCATTCCTGCAGGCATAACATCTGATGCAGTTGCCGATCAGCTGCTGGAAAAAATCCTGCTTCTTCTCAGGTGTCATCTCTTCTATACGCCGCACGTCCTTGTAGCAATCGACATCGGTCTGCTCTTCGACCTCATCTCCGAGAAGCTCGTCGTAGATAACCGGATTGCGGTGCCGGCATATCTGGCAGTTGGTGCGAAGAATATCCGCCTTCTTAATCTTTTCTTCGAAGTCACGACCGCTGACGATGATTTCTTCGCCTTCTTCCCGATAATCAAGGATCTCCCGGCCTTTGACCTTACGCTGCACAGCCCTGTGATCGATCATCCCCTCGCAGGGAATCCCTACAATATAGAGTTGTTCGCGATTTATTTGATTCTCGATTATGTGCGTCACGATATTTCGCGAATTGCAGCCATTTGCTACGATCCCGATTCGTTTCTCCTGACGTTTGGTCAAATAATTGCATAGGTTCAAACCACAGTTGCAGTCCCAATAAAGCTCGTCCACACGAGCCGCATCCGTCACTTGAAACGGTTCATTCATCAGGGGGACCGTTCCCCTCCGGTAACCTATGAAAACCTCGACTTCCCCGCTCTCCAGCAGCCTGCCGGCGGTTTCCCTGATCTTTTCCGTATACCTCACCATTATGCCACCTCTGCCGTTTTCTTGATAAAAAACCGTGCAGGGCCGAGCTTCTTGACCGCCTCGCTTACCTCACCGGCCACTTCGACGAACTTTGTGGCCTCGGCCGAGGATATCCA
>CAYXDR010000032.1:0-5281 GCA_964463515.1 uncultured Desulfobacteraceae bacterium
CCCAAGACTACAGCCTCGACAACCGCCATGGCCGCCTTCGATGACCTGGGGGATGCAGGCCGGGCTGTGAGCGAAACGATGCACAGCGGTGTTCTCCCTGCGGTGCTTGAAATATTGGGCAAGGAAGCCCTCATGGCGATAAACCGCAACACGGACCTGAAACTTCCGGAAGTGGATGCGATGCTGCTTGTCGAAACAGACGGCTACACTCAGGAGGAAACAGACTACCAGGTGAAGAAGGTGCTTGAAGTCTTCAAGCGCAATAATGCAAGAGAAATAAAACAGGCTAAAACGGCGAAGGAAGCCGAAGGCCTGTGGGAAGCCAGAAAGTCTGCCTATGCGGTTCTTGCCCGTTTGAACACTCATCAGGTTCTGGAAGACGTCACCGTCCCGATGAGCCGGATCGCCGACGCGCTTATCGGCATCAGGGAGATATCAGAAAAATTCGATATCATGATAGCTACCTATGGGCATGCAGGAGACGGGAACCTCCATCCTCAATTCGTCTACGACGGCTACGATCCTGAGGTGGTGGAGCGGAAGAAGGCCGCAGGCGCAGCTTTGTTTAAACTGGCTATCGATCTCGGAGGCACCCTTACCGGAGAGCATGGCATCGGTTTGCAGAAAGCCGCATTCATGGGGTTGGAGCATGATGCTTCTGCGATGGATGTAATGCGCGGGATCAAACGGCTGCTGGACCCCAACAATATACTGAATCCCGGTAAGATGGCTCTCGATGAGGGGTGATATGGAAGCGAAATACGACTTCGATCGAAAATTCAGGCGACAGGTTCTTCAATGCTCCCGGTGCGGTTTCTGCCAGTCGGTGTGCCCTCTGTTCGGCATCACCCTTAGGCCCGCCTACAATGCCCGCGGAAAGATGCTGCTGTTAAAAGAAGTGATGGACGGTACCATCGAACTGAACGACGAGCTGGTAGAAACGCTTTTCCAGTGCACAACCTGCGGTGCGTGCGAGGAAAACTGTCCGTCAGGAGTGAATGTTCCAGACATCATCAAGCAGGCCAGGCAGGATATGGTCCATGCCGGTTCATGCCACCCGGCTTTCAAGGGTATGAACGAATTGCTGGATACGCATGCGGATATTTATGCCGAGGACGACCTGCCGGATTTCGGGCGGGAACGGAACCGGAAAGCGGGGTATGTTTTCTTTATCGGTTGTGTCGGCGCATACAGAGAGGAAGAGGCGACCGAGGCCATACTGGATCTGCTGGATTATCTGAAAGTGGATTACACATTGATCGATGAGGTATGTTGCAGCGGCGTGCTCGAGGACGTGGGCTTTGCCATAAAAGACAGGCTGGCAGAGAAGAACATGGACCTCATTCTTTCAACCGGGGCACACACAGTTATTACAGGATGCCCATACTGTGCTCGAACATTTAATGGAAAGCCTCAATATCAAAAATTGAAAGATAATGGAGTCAAATGCCTCCATTTTTCTCAATTTTTGAAAGATTTTGATTTCGGTGTTACTACAGACAAGAAAGTGACCTATCATGATCCATGCGACCTGGGGAGGCACTGCGGAATATACGAGGAGCCCCGGGAGACTATACGAAAGATCGCCCCTGACTTCGTAGAGATGAGGCATAACCGGGAAAAGGCACTTTGCTGCGGGGCAGGCGGAGGCGTTCGAGGCGCCTATGCGGCCAATTCGATCGCAATGGCCCGAAGGCGGCTTCAGGAAGCCGAAGAAATAGGCGCGGAAGTTGTGTTGACTGAATGTAATTCCTGTGTTCATAACTTAGCTAATGCAAAGTTGAGAAAACAGAAGTTAAAAATATTAACGACTGCTCAATTCATTTTAGAGCTCTTGGAAGAAGCGGGAAAGATTGAAGATTGATGGTCTTTAATGGTTGTGCTTGAAACTGCCGGCCAACCGTAGATGTTTTGATCGAGATTATTTAAGGAGGAGACAAGGTAATGGAGATTCAAGGTTATAATATGCCGGAAGATTTGTACTACGAGGAAAATCATCTATGGGTAAGGGCCGAGGGAGACCTGCTCGTCGTGGGAATGGATGATTTCGGACAGAAAATGGCCGGCGATATCGTGTATGTACAGCTTCCGGACGAAGGTAAGAAGCTTAAGATGGGAAAGAAATTCGCCAAAGTGGAGTCGGGGAAATGGCTTGGCAAGGTGTTTGCGCCGGTCAACGGAGAACTCGTGGAAGTCAACGAGGAACTCGAAACCAACCCCGGGCTTATCAACGAGGATTGTTACGGCGAGGGTTGGATGTATAAAGTCAAACCCGACGACAAGGCTGAACTCGAGCAGCTGATAAAAGGCCCTGAGGCGATAGAAAAGTGGATTTTGGCCGATATCGAGAAATACGCACAGGAATGATATGAGCAACAAAGACTACAGGGTGCGCCAGCTTCTGGAAATGGAAGCGTGCACGAATTGCCGGATATGCGCCGATATTTGCCCGGCGGTGACGGCGTCCGGGAAGGGCGATCTGTCTGCAGTCTACCGCTTGAAAGGCCTGAAGGAGGTCTTGAAAGGAAGAGTCGGTTTTCTGCAGAAGTTTTTCAAGAGCGGTGAAGTGGCCGGAGACCGCCTGAAAAATTTCAGTGACACGGTTTTCCGTTGCACGTTGTGCGGAAACTGTCAAGAGGTGTGCCCCGTCGGAATCAGCCTTAAGGACCTTTGGCTTTCGCTTAGAATGGATATGGTCCACAGCGAAGCATATCCCGATAAAATCGACATGATCCGTGAGAACCTCCTGGAAAGTCACAATGTCTTCGCCGAAGACAACGAAGAACGGGCTGAATGGGTGGAGGACATGGAGGCGGCCCCGGACAACGGTTACCTGAAGGATAAAGCCGAGGTGGTTTATTTCACGGGCTGCGTCGCATCCTATTTTCCGATGGTTCAGAAGATCCCCATAGCCCTGGCGGAGATATTCGATGCCGGAGATGTGGATTTTTCTTTGATGGGCGAGGAAGAATGGTGTTGCGGCTTCCCGCTGCTTGGTGCAGGCCTTGGAGAACTTGTGAAGATTTTCGTGGATCACAATATGCAGGCGGTCCGCGACAAGGGCGCAAGTGAAGTGGTTTTCGCCTGTCCGTCCTGCTACCAGATGTGGCTGGAGCACTATCCGCATGAGTTTAAGCTGACCCATGCCACCCAGTTTCTCAGGAGGCTTGTTGAAGAGGGCAGAATCCGCTTCAAACCTTTGCCCATGAGAGTTACGTATCATGATCCTTGCGATCTCGGCAGGGGTGCGAGGGAATTCGATGCACCCCGTGACGTGATCCGGGCCATTCCGGGGGTGGAATTCGTTGAACTTCCCCGAAACCGCGAGGAATGCCAGTGCTGCGGAGGAGGCGGGAACCTGGAGATGATCGATGCAGGGCTTTCGGCCGATATAGCCAGGAGCAAGATAGAAGAGGTGCTTTCAACGGGTGCCGATGCGGTGGTGACCGCATGCCAGCAGTGTGTGCGGACCATGTACAGCTATGTCCGGAGGAACAAAATACAGCTGGAAGTCCTGGATATCACGCAGCTGGTGCGTCGAGCGCTGGACCGCCCGGAGTCGGACGAAAAATGACGGCTTCAACGGACGGCTGAGTCCCTGACACGAAAATAGAGCTATGATCGGTATTTGAGAGTACGGAAGGTTTGGATTTGCACCTTCCGTATTTTTTTATGGGTGCCGGTAATAAGGAAGGAGGAGCAGGATGAAAATTTGGCGGCTGCTGGATACCCATCCGATGAGTGCGGCCGAAAACATGGCTCTGGACGAGGCCTTGGTTGAACTGAGAGGGCAGGGGCGGAGTCCGGACACCATCCATTTTTTGCAGTTTAAGCCCCGTGCTGTGCTCGTTGGTTTTCACCAGGCGGTTTCAGAGGAGGTTCGGACCGGGTACTGCGAAGAGCACGGCATCGAGGTAAACCGGCGGATCACCGGAGGGGGGGCAATTTTTTTCGATGAGAGTCAGCTCGGCTGGGAAGTGATCTGCGACAAGGCGTTTTTCGGTGTGAAAATTCCCCACACAGGACTGTTCCGTACTCTCTGCGAGCCGGTGGTTGTAGCGCTGGCGCGTCTGGGTGTACGAGCGGAATTCAGGCCCAGGAACGATATAGAGGTGAATGGACGCAAGATTTCAGGCACCGGCGGAACCGAGTCCGGAGATGCTTTTTTGTTCCAGGGGACAATGCTTACCGATTTCGATGTGGACACCATGCTGAGGAGTCTCAAAATCCCCATCGAGAAGCTCAAGGCAAAGGAAGTCGATTCGGTCAAGGAACGTGTGACGTGTTTGAAGTGGGAGCTTGGTTATACTCCGGGGCTCGAGAAAATCAAAGAAGCCGTTGCCGGCGGTTTCGAACAGGTGTTGGGTATTCGGCTGGAGCCTGGAGCTTTGTCGCCCGAAGAAGAGGAGCTTTTCCACCGGAAACTCGATTATTACAGGTCCTCCGATTGGATAGACCAGGTGCATCCCAGAATCGGGAAAAGGGATGTGATCCAGGCGGCATATAAATCCGAGGCAGGAATGGTCCGGTTTACGTTCGTGGTGAGCCCGGCCGCGAAAAGATTGAGGGATGCATACATAACCGGGGATTTTCTGAGTTTTCCCACCCGCGCCCTTTTCGATATGGAAGCGGCCCTCAGGGGCGCACGTCTCGACAGAAATCATATACAAAAAATTATTGCCGATTTTTTCGACAGAGGGCTCATAACAATTCCCGGAATGGATAAGAATGATTTTGTCAAGCCGGTAAAGCAGGCCTTCGAGAAGATTGCCATTTCCTCCCTCGGAATCCCGCTTGAGCATTGTAACCGTATTTCGGTCACAAACGGTACTTTCAAGTCCATAATAGAAAAGAAGCCCACGGTGCTGCTTTTGCCTTATTGCTCAAAGTCGCCTTCCTGCAGGTTAAGGTACATGAAAGGGTGCAAGGCTTGTGGAGAATGCAGCACAGGAGATGCCTGGAGGCTCGGTAAGGACCGCCACATGAAAACCATATGCATTGTCAGTTTCGAAGATCTCTGGGCCGAGCTGATGCGCATGAAGCAGCGCGGTGTCGAGGCCTATGTGGGTTGTTGCTGCGAACCCTTTTTCATAAAGCATTTTGACGACTTCGAGCAGGCCGGGCTTCCCGGCATACTTCTGGATATAGACAATAACACCTGTTACGATCTGGACCAGGCCAAGGAGGCGTACGCCGGTACTTTCACGAGCCAGACAGACCTTGATCTTGACCTCCTCGGAACCGTGCTGGATGCTGTCAAAAACGGGGGATGAATGGCTTC
>CAYXDR010000032.1:5291-14132 GCA_964463515.1 uncultured Desulfobacteraceae bacterium
TTCGAATATCTGGGATATCGTCGTCGTAGGGGCGGGGCCAGCGGGTTGTTCGGCCGGTGCCGCCGCCGCACGGGAAGGAATGAAGGTCCTGGTGCTCGAGCGTAAAAGCACCGTAGGCTTGCCTGTGAGGTGTGCGGAATACATTCCCGGCCAGCTTCTTGGCCTGGCTGGTGCGGGCCGGGACTTCGTTGTCCAGGCGTTGGACGGGATGAAGACTTTTCTTTCCTGGCGCCTGGTAGATGAATCGTCTTTTCCAGGGTTCATGATCGACCGGGGCGCATTTGACGGTAGTCTTGCTTCGAAGGCAGAGGAGGCGGGCGCGGTGGTTCGCACGGGTGTTTCCGTGGTGGATTTCCGGGATGGAAGGCTCTGGGTAAGGGAAGGTTCCGGCAGTTCCCGAACGGTCGAGGCGCGGATTATAATAGGGGCTGACGGGCCTCATTCAAGAATCGGCCGTTTGTCAGGTTCTGTGAACACAGGCCTTATTCCAGGTGTGCAACTCAGGGCGGACCTGAAACGCGCACTCAAAAGGACAGAAGTGTATTTTCTGGAAGAAATTCGTGCCGGTTACGGCTGGGTTTTTCCCAGAGGAAATGAAGCAAACGTAGGGCTTGGCATGAAGCCGCTGCCGGGCGGCCCTTCCCTGCCGGATGTCTTGAGCAGTTTCGCGGCCCGGCTCGTGGACAGGGGTGTAATTGCCCCGGGCTTCCGGAATTTCACCGCGGGCTGGATCCCGGCCGGGCCTCTTAGGAGATTCGCTTCAAAAAATGTTTATCTGACCGGAGATGCGGCCGGACATACCCACCCAATAACCGGCGCGGGAGTGGCGCAGGCCGTCCTCGGCGGCCGCATGGCAGGAAAACATGCAGCCCGGGCCGTGATATCCGGAAACCCCGCTGCAGGTGCCGAGGCCTACCAGGAGGAATGGCGGGACACCTTCGCCGAAAGCCATGACAGGGCCTGGCAGCGGCGCCTGTTGCTCGAAAGCAGGTGGGATGAACTCGAAGACGTTATCCGCCGGTGCTGGGTGACTTTCAGGGAATATCATGCAGACATTGGATGAAAAATTTGAAGAAGCCAGGGAAACTTCCTGGGCGGTTCATGGCAGGAAAATATTCTTCTATCTGCCCGGGATGTTTCTGTGTGATGGGGTTCGAGGGGCTTATCCCGCCATATCCATAACCGGGACGCGCTGTGCGTTGAACTGCGAGCATTGCCGGCGAAGCCTTCTGACTACAATGATCCCCGCTGAAGATCCTGTGACTTTGATGGAAAAATGCCGCAGGCTCTGGGCCAGGGGCGCCCTGGGGGTTTTGATAAGCGGCGGTTGCGATCGAGAAGGGCGCCTGCCGTGGGAGGAGTTTCTTCCGGCCGTGGAAGAAGTTAAAAATACAACGGGGCTTTATGTGTCTGTCCACAGCGGGATCGTGGATGCGGAAACAGCCTCGGGCCTGGCCCGGGCCGGAGTGGATCAGGCTCTTCTGGATGTTGTGGGCGACGATGCTACATACCGCCGGATCTGTCACGTGCCCTTCGGTGTGGAAAGGATAATGCTTTCGATGCAGCATTTAAAGGATGCCGGGCTCGAACTCGCGCCCCATATAGTCTGCGGCCTGGATTACGGAAATATCCGGGGAGAGGGGGAAGCCGTCCGGATGCTTTCCTCCTTCAGCCCTAAGCAGGTGGTGGTTGTTTCCTACATGAAAATTCCAGGCACGGGTTGCGGGCATTTCAAGCTGCCTTTGGCCGACGAGGTCGCTGAGGTTATTGCCGATGCCAGGCTGGCAATGCCGGAGGCGCGCGTGAACCTGGGCTGTGCGCGTGAGCGTGGAAACACCAGGATCGAGGAACTCGCGGTGGATGCCGGGGTGAACCGTATGGCCCTGCCCTCGGATGAGGCTGTGGCAAGAGCGCGGTACTACGGCCTTGAGATCCGTTATCAGCGAACATGTTGTTCGGTTTCCAGGGATTTTTCCGCCGCAACGTGGCGGGAAATATAGGGGCGGTGCCATGAGATTGGCGAAAAAACTATTTATTGATGAGGTCGTAAAAAGTCAAAATAATCATGTCCGTTGGCGTCGGGGTCGAAAAAGAGCGTTGATCAACTTCCGATACCGATGCCGATAGCGACCCCGACGCTGATAAGCCGGGGATGGTACTTTTTGCGATGCCATCATTTATTTGGAGATATGTAAATGGACAGGAAAAAAACCGAACCGATGGAAAGTCCGGATTACCTGCGAATGAGCCTTGCCGCGGCGATGACGCTCGATTTCAAGCGAGGTTTGTTTTACAGGAACGCGAAACTTTATTGCATCAATTTGCTCTTAACTTACGAGGAAGGTTGTCTGGCCCGATGCGCCTATTGCGGCCTGAACGGAAGAAGAGAGGGCGCCTACCGGGAAAAAAGCTTCATTCGTGTGACCTGGCCCACCTATCGCCTGGCTGACATTATCGAGCGGATAGGATCCAGGCAGGATCGTGTGAAGCGAATCTGCATTTCGATGGTAACCAGGAAGCGGGCCGTTGCCGATACTATTGAAATTTGCACAAGGCTCAGGCAGAGCTTCGATGTCCCGGTATCCCTCTTGATCGCCCCTACTGTGCTCAAACACGATGATCTCGTAGCCTTTCAAAAGGCCGGCGCCGACAAAATCGGAGTGGCGATCGATCTGGCCACCGAGCCTCTATTCGACAGGTACCGGGGCAAAGGCGTCAGCGGTCCCCACAGCTGGCGGCGTTACTGGTCTTGCCTGGAAGATTGCATGGATTTGTTTGGCCGGGGTAACGCCGGACCTCATTTCATGGTCGGCATGGGGGAAACCGAGGAAGAAATGTGCAATGCCATCCAGAGAGCCAGGGACCTCGGGGCGACTACGCATCTTTTTTCCTTTTTTCCTGAGACAGGGTCCGCCATGGAAAACCATCCCCAGCCGCCTATGGAGCAGTACAGGCGGGTTCAAACGGCACGGTTCCTTATAGACAATGATTTGTCACGGGCGGAAAAAATGAGCTGGGCTGAATCCGGTCGCATTGTGAGCTACGGGCTGCCAACAGAGGAATTTGAAAGAATTATTGATTCGGGAGAACCCTTCCGCACCAGCGGATGCACCGGGTACGACGGGCAGGTGGCCTGCAACAGGCCTTTCGCAAATTCCCGGCCCGGCCCTGACATGCGCAATTACCCTTTTCCTCCGAGCATTGAAGATATCGTTCGCATCCAGGCTCAAATGCATTTAGACGGGACAGACGGGCTTCATGGGGGGCTGGAGCGAAGGGTGCGAATTGGAGAGAATGTATAAAGGTCTTACCAAATTTTTCATTTGGCTGAGTAATTGTTGCTAAGCTCCACAGTTATCATTTCCGCAAATGAGGGGCAGATTTTCAGTGGGAAAAAGGTAAGACCAGCTTACTTTCTAAAATTGTCTGGTTTGCATAGTCTGAAACGCGGATTTTGACTTGACACTTTTCCGTTTGTACGTTTATTATAAAAAACCATACATTTAGGATGGATGGTAATAAAGACTGCCCGTGTGTGCCTCCTCGAGGGCACGGGTACACGAAAACCCTGCAGGACTTGGATGTATCGGAAATAGGCAGTGGGCTTATTTATAGTGGGATGGTACACGAGAGCTTTTTCTCCCTGCTCACGCGGGGGGGCTTGAGGTGCCGTTCGTGTTTCTCAAATCCTTTCCAAAGGGAGGTAAGGTATGAGTGAGCTGAAGAAGGAAGGAAAAGCCAAGGATGTTTCTCGTCGCGGTTTTCTGAAGACGGCGGCTGCGGCCGGCGTTGCGGCGGGAGCGGTCGGCATGCCGTATTTTGCAAGGCACGCCTCGGCAGCGCCGATCAAACTGAAAGTACAGACGGCATGGGACGCGGGTACGGTCGGGTACACCAAGTTTAAAGAATGGTGCGATTATGTAGGCGAGATCAGCGAGGGCAAACTGGAGGTCGAAGGATTTCCGGCAGGTGCAATCGTGGGGACATTCGAGATGTTTGATGCTGTGAAGGCCGGTGTGTTTTCCGGTATGCATTGCTTCGATGTCTACTGGCCTGGAAAAATCCCGGTGGCTACTTTCCTCTCTTCATATCCGTTCGGCCTCGACCGTCCGGATCAGTGGGAAGTATGGTACGAACAGCTGGGCGGTAACGAGTTCGCACGCGAGGCCTACGGGAAGCACAACATGTACTTCGTAGGCACGATCCAGCATGACCTCAACCTCATCCATTCCAAAGTACCCATCCGTTCATTCGAGGATTTCAAAGGCAAGAAGATCCGTTACCCCGGCGGAATCGTGGCAGACATCTACCGCGCAGCCGGTGTGTCGACTGTGCTGCTTCCAGGCGGCGAGGTTTATCCGGCCCTGGAAAAGGGCGTGATCGACGCGGCCGACTTTGTCGGGCCTGCCATCAACTACAATCTCGGCTACGGTGAAATCGCCAAGTACATCATCATGGGCCCGCCGTCGACCCCGTGTCTGCACCAGCCCGTCGACGTTATGAGCCTCAATATCAACACCAGGGTTTGGGAGAAGATCCCGGCGCACCTGCAGGAGCTGCTAACGGCTTCCGTCAAGTGGCATTCCTGGGATCACTACACCAGCATCCAGAAGGCTAACCTGGAGGCGTGGGACAAGTACAAAGAGCAGGGTGTTGAAGTCATCAGACTCAAAGAGGAAGACATAGCGAAGTTCCGCAAGTTTGCACCGCCGCTGTGGGTCAAGTGGGCAAAGAAATCTCCGCTTGCTATGAAGGCCTTCAAGAGCCAGCTCGAGTACCTGAAGTCCGTCGCGGTGGGATATGTAACCGATGAAGACATGGTGGACCAGGACGGAAAACCGCTCGAATTCTAAGAGTATTCAGTCTAGCGAAGGGAGCGGCGCCGCCGCTCCCTTCGTCGATTGTGGGGGGCTATAATCTGCATTCAATAATTCATTCGGTGTATGATCGGTCGTGCCACTATTCGTGACTGTATGAGGTTGTTATGGAAAAAATAAAAAAATTCATGGATTTCGTCGAGAAGACCAACGTCTTCATAGGGAAGCTGAATGTGGGGGTGTTGCTTCTGACGGTTGTCGTGATCACGTTCGAAGTGGTTATGAGATATTTATTCAACATGCCGACGAACTGGGGTCATGAATTCATGACGTTGTTATTCGCCGTACAATACATGTTTGTGGCCGGCTATTGCCATTACCACCGGGCGCACGTGCGGGTAGATGTCCTCTACTCCACCCGAAAGCGGCGTACAAGGGCTTTCATGGATCTTTTCACAAGTATATTCTTTTTTCTTTTCCTTATCGTTCTTATCTATACATCATGGAATTTTTATTGGAGTTCCCAGACGATGGGAGGCGGCGGACAGTTTCTCGGCTACACGATCCCCGGCGAACGTACCCTGACAGACTGGGCTCCGCCGTTTTATCCTGTTAAGTTCATGATGCCGTTCGGAGCTTTGCTGTTGTTTTTCCAGCACGTGGTATGGACGATCCGTGACATTCACATAGCTCTGACAGGGAGGGAGATGGGATGAGTATCGAATTATTGACCCTAGTTATGTTCGGATCTTTGTTCTTCCTGTTGGGGCTCGGGCTTCCGGTGGCCTTTGCCTGCGGTTCCATAGGCGTTATCTTCACCGCCCTGCTGCAAAGTCCGATGGCCGTCAATCTGGTGCCGACACGCATATTCGGTTTGATGACTAACTACTTGCTCGCTTCGATCCCGCTTTTTATATTCATGGCATGTATCCTCGAGCAGTCCGGGATCATTCATCGCCTTTACGAAACGGTCTACCAGTGGATCGGCGGACTCAAGGGCGGCGTGGCTTCAGCTACTGTTGTTGCGTGCACTCTTCTTGCAGCCATGTGCGGGGTTATAGGCGCAAGCGAGGTCACAATGGGTGTAATCGCACTTCCTCAGATGCTTAACAGAAAATATAATAAATATTTGGCCTGCGGGTCGATTCTCGCCGGTGGAACGCTGGGTATCCTCATCCCTCCGAGCGTTCTTTTAATTGTTTACGGCTTGGTGGATAACAGCTCGATTGGGAAACTCTATGCCGGATGCATCCTTCCCGGGCTTCTCCTTTCCTCTCTGTTTATCGGCTATATCATGATACGTTGTCAGATTAATCCTTCCCTCGGCCCTCCGGTCCCGGCAGAGCAGCGGGCGGGGCGCAGGGAAAGGATCCGGATGCTCTTGTCCTTGATTCCCCCTGGAATAATCATTTTTCTCGTGCTGGGAACCATCTTTACGGGGATAGCTTCTCCCACCGAGGCAGCCGGGGTCGGTGCCTTCGGCGCGATGGTCCTGACTGGGCTTCAGAAGCAGCTTTCATGGAAAGGCATAGTCGATGCCAGCGAAAAGACTCTGAAATCCTCCGCTATGGTCCTTTGGACAATGTTCGGGGCTAACATCTTCGTGGCTCTCTATGTGATGAGCGGTGGAGCGGATTTTGTGTCCAATATCCTGCTCGGTTCCGGGTTCGGGAAATGGCAGATAATCATTATAATGCAGCTTATTTTGATATTCCTGGGTGCATTTATTGACTGGACAGGCATATTGATGCTGTGTATCCCCATCTTCGGGCCCATCGTCCGGCAGCTCGGCTTCGATCCGATCTGGTTCGGCGTGCTGTTTGCGACCAATTTACAGATTTCGTTTCTTTCGCCGCCTTTCGGGTATGCCCTGTTTTATCTTAAAGGGGTTGCACCCCCTGAAATCAAGACGACCGATATATGGCGGGGTGCCGCCCCGTTTATCGGGCTGCAGGTTTTCGGCGTAATCATGGTGATGATGTTTCCGCAGATCTCGCTGTTTCTGCCGAACCTGTTTTTCGATTGATGCCGTAAAGATGAAAAAGATATCATGATTCGGTTGGCTTTATGTTTGTAGAGGCGGGTTAACTGTTGTATGAAGAATAAATTGAAGGCCCCGAAAAAATTATATATATACGAAGCCCCTGTTGCTTTTGTAGTCGTTTTTTACGGCCTGATAGCAGCCTGGTCCGGAGTTTCGGTGTATCTGATTGGAACCAAGGCGCTTTCGGCCAACTGGCCGGTTGGGCAGCTTTTAATGGTGGGCTTTATCATCGCCTACACTTGGTATTGGTGCCTCGGGATATCATACCGTATCGAGGTCAGCGAAACCGGGGGCATAAAGCTCAAGAGTCTGAGGAGAGTATTGCGGCTTGAGCCGGACGATATCACAGTTGTTGAAGGCCCCAGGCTGTCGTTTATCCCGACTGTCTTTGTGCGTTTCAGATTGGCAAGGGAAAAGGCCTACCTGTTTTGCGTAATTTCGAGCGGAGAGCTTTCCGAGGTGCTGCGCTCGATGCACAGGAACAACCGGGACCTCGCCTTCAAGGGGCTCGCCGGGGCGGTTTAGCCGGCAGGTGCTTGATATAGAAAGTCCGGCCGAGAGGAGATGGAGCATGGAACAGGCTAAAAAAGACAAACTAGTAAAGATAATCGGAATCGCCGCCGTAATAGGGATAATCGTGAAAATTGCCATTATCGTCTATTCCGGGAGAATGTATGTTCTGTGGGAAAATTCGGTGCTCGTGGTATGCGTCGCTATGGTTCTTTGCGTTATAGGGTTCTGGGTGTATGTTGCAATAAAGGGCCTCGATAATGTTTTCAAGGATGAAATACGTGGAGGCGAATAAAAGTTATCAGGAGTATTTGTTCTAGCTGGATTTTACTGTTTATATTAATAAATGGCGTTTTTTGAAACAGCCGCGACCAGTTGTAAATGGTGCGGCTGTTTTCATTTTGACCCGGCCGTGTTTTGATGGTATGGCTTCCTTAAATTTTCCAGGAGGTTTTTCAATGAAAATGGCTTTTTTTCATGGGCTGGACAGTAGCCCGGAGGGAACCAAGGGTACGCTTTTGAGGAAGCGCTATGGAGAAATTTATGCGCCTTTGTTTCCAGCCGATGTAGACGAGCGGATAAGGATAGTTGAATCGGGTTTGAAGGACCCGGCCCTGATTGTAGGATCCTCCCTCGGAGGACTGACCGCACTGCTTTATGCCATGAAACACAAGGACCTGGTCAAGGGGCTTGTCCTGCTTGCACCGGCTGTGGGGTTTTTCGACGGGGCGGTTTTGAACTCCGAACAATCCGGTAGGCTCGATTCCATCTATGTGCCCGCAGGGTTGAAGACCGTCATCATTGCAGGTATAAGGGATGAAGTCATTCCCCTGGCGGCGGTGCGCGCTCTCGTAGACCGTTCCCCGGAGCCGGGGATGATTACACTCCACGAGGTGGACGACGATCACAATCTTCACGAACACCTGGATTTCATGCTATCCTGTATAGATCGTGAACTGGAACATCTATTTTCATAAACCTGCAGAGCATACAGACTAACCTGCGCTTAAAGCCAGGCACAGAAATGAAAATTGGAGGGAAAGATGATTATAATCGCTGAAAGAATAAACGCTTCCAGAAAGCTGATAGCAAAGGCCATTGCTGGTGAAGACACCGCTTTCATTCAGGGCGAGGCCAAAGCCCAGGCTGCCGCAGGCGCGGATTACATAGACGTGAATGCCGGCACTTTTGTCGGGGAAGAAGCTTCCCGTCTCAAATGGGTGGTGGAAACAGTTCAGGCGGTTGTGGATGTTCCCCTGTGCCTTGACAGCCCGGATCCTGATGTAATCAAGGAAGTTCTTCCATTGGTCAAGGCTTCGCCTGTGATGATAAATTCCATCAATCTGGAACCGGACCGCCTTCAGGGGTTGCTGCCGCTTGTTGCGGAAAACAATGCCAAGGTCATCGGGCTCTGTCAGTCCGAAGACAAAATGGCGGAAAGCGCAGAAGAAAAACTGGAATTCGCGGGCC
>CAYXDR010000033.1:0-5597 GCA_964463515.1 uncultured Desulfobacteraceae bacterium
GTGCAAATCCTTCAAGTACAAGCCGTTTGAAACCCGGACGTTTCTTTCCTTCCTCATCAACCCAGTCGTCGAACCCATGACACCGGCTTCCAACGAACTGGTCGTCATAGAGTTTTTCCTTTATGAGCACATGGGCGATTCCCAGAGCCAGATCTATTTCCGTTCCAGGTCTTGCAGCCACCCACTTGTCAGCCTTGGAAGCCGTATTGGAGGCCCTCGATTCCACCTGGACGACCCTGGTCTTTTTATCCCCGGGATTTTTATGCCACAGGCCCCAGGCGTTAAGAACACGTCCGGGCGAACCCCAGCCTTCAAGGAGCCCGCAGCCGAAGCTCAAAATAAAATCTGCATTTTCCAGATCGTACCCGAAACCTCCTGCTGTCCCGAACATAAACTGCAGCGCGGCCCTTTCGGTGTCCTCCCCGGAGGGGACCCTGATATAATTGGGGCTCCCCGCAGCGGTGAGAAAACGCTCTACCAATGCGGACATCGTCGACTGAACCGGGTTTCCGTCCACGGCAGCCAGGGCCTGGGGATTGCCGGCCTTTCGCAGGGCAGAAATACGTTCCACAAGAATGGACAGTGCTTCGTCCCAGGAAATCGGCTGGTATGAGCCCGAACCCCTGGGTCCGACCCTTTTGGCAGGCCCGGTGAACCTGGTGCCTTCGTTATAAAGCAGCTGCAGGCCCCCCATTCCCAAAGGACAGAGTCCACCGGAATTTACGGGATAATCCGGCCGGCCTTCGATCTTGACTGCACGCTCACCGGCTTTGCGCACTTGGATCCCGCAGCCTCCAGGGCACAATGTGCACAGGGAAGCCCTGTGTGAAAACGGCCCGTCGGGCGGAACCGGCACCCACGGCCAGTTCTGGGTCCAGATCGCGATATCGTCGGTTAGCTTCCAGGGCAGCGGGGTCAAATGAATGCCGGCGACTCCGCCGACGAGAAGCTGGATGAAATTTCGTCTGGTTACTTTCATGATCATCTTCCCCGTCATTTATGGCAGACAAAACAGGCATTGTTCTGTTCAAGCCCTTTTTCGGTATGGCACTCGGCGCAGTCGCTCATCTTCATCCGGTCCCATGTGTTTTCCTTCATGCCGGAGATTCTTTCTCCCCAGATTTTTATACTGTATCCGGTCAGCCTGTTGGATCTGTATTCGGGCAAGGAGGTGGATTCGCCGTGGTCCCCGTGACACACGGTGCAATCCATATCGCCCATCTTTACATGGGCAATGTGTGAAAAATAAACACAGTCGGGCTGGCGGTAATATGAAAGCCACGGCACTTCTTTATCCTGCGCTACGAATTCGTTCAGAAAACGCTTTTCTTCCGGGCTGTCACCCAAGGGCATTTCCGGGTCGGCATGGCATCCGGTGCATGTGTAGAGAGTTGGTATCCCGTGAAAAACACCGTCCGAACCGAATTCATGGCAGTAAAGGCAGCGCTCACGTTCGGTTTCTCCGTCAATTCCTATTACCACCGCCGGGTCCATGTGAAGGGCGTGGTTGAACTGCATCGGCTGAGGCTGGCTGGAATACAGTACCATGGGAAACACCACCCATCCGACAATCAGGGCGGCTACAAAGCCGATTAGGAGAAAAACCACTCCGCGAAGCCCTGCGTTCACCTGTTCTGCACGCAACCAGCTAGGAAGCCACGTATCCAGAAGCTGACGCCATTCACTTTTGAGAGATTTCCCGGGGGTATTTTCCGGTTTTTCCATGACCTGAAGCCTCTCGTCCCGTATTTTTGGTTAATGAGTGATGTTCGGCACTCCGTAATTCTTCTCCAGCACTCGCTGGAGGAGAAATCATAGCTTTTTCGGCTTTTTTTCGGCGGAAGTGACACGGCATTTTCACCTACAGGGGATCACTCGCAAGGCATGTAGAAATTCCCGGTAAGGCGCCGTTCTCAGCAGCCCCGCCCGGCATACTCCTCCGCCGGAGCTGGACAGCACCAAGCGGGGAAAGGAGCAAAAACTCCACAGCTGCTGCGTACTTACTTAGTTGCCCACATTTTGTCAAGGATAAAAACACCGAATGGCGCCCGACCACCGGCTCATAAAAGCCGCTGGCGGCGGACTGCCTGCCGGTGTTTCCTTTCGGGCGAAGATTTATATTTTCTTCATGCGTTTCCTGCGCCGCTTGGCAGCCTTCGCCATCTTTTTCTTTTTCGCAACGCTCGGTTTATCATAAAAGCGCCTGTCTTTTATTTCAGAAAAAAAGCCTTCTTTCGTCAGTTTACGCTTCAAATCCTTTATGGCTTTTTCAATTTGATTGTCTCTTACAATGACTTTCATTCGTTGTTCACCTCGCATGAAATAAAAACAAAAAAGCACCTCACGCCGTTGACCGTAAGATGCCCTTCCGTCCCCAATATATGCAGCCGTCGGCGCAAACCGGCATGTCCGCAATGCCCCGGCAGAAAATAAAAAGGGTTGGAAGGTGAGAACACGTTCACGAAACATCCGAAGTCGGCAACCCAATGGAAATACACGGATAAAGGCCTAGAACTCCAACTGCTTCGTGTCTTAAGCTGTACTCACCCCCTTCTCTCAAGGCATTGCAACCGGCATCCGAGGACCCACAGGTCCTGCCGCGCCAAGCCGACGCCTCTGTTCATACAGTTGAAGAGATGGAACTGTCAACGATTTTTTTTGGAGTTCACGGTTAAGAGGTTATGGGAGGTTCATATTGCCGAAAACGGCCTTGGGCCGAAATCGGCAAAAAATCCGCCGGCAGACCATGCATGGATATATCCATGGCGATCATCAAGTCCTGCGCCTTACCAGTGAAACGACCGTTTCTATGTGGAACGTATGAGGAAACATATCCACGGGCTGAATTTCACGCACCTCATAGGCCGTGCAAAGAGAGGATAAATCCCTGGCGAGAGTGGCCGGGTTGCAGGACACATACACGATGCGCCCCGGCAGCATTTCAAGAATTCGAGCCGTTACATCTTTATGCATGCCGGCCCGGGGAGGGTCAATCACGACAACATCCGGTTCGCCGCCGAAGCAAGCAAGCAATTCACCGGTGTCCCCACAAAGAAACCGGCAATTGGCTATACCGTTTTCGCGGCAGTTCTGCTCGGCGTCCTCCACTGCATCCCGGTTCATCTCGATCCCAGTGACCAGAGAAGCTTTCCGGGCAAGAAAAATAGGGATGGTCCCTGTGCCGCTGTAAAGATCCAGAACATTCGTGCCGCCGTCCAGTTCGGCATATTCCTCCACCACCCGGTAAAGCTTTTCCGCGGCAGGGGGATTTGTCTGGAAAAAGGAATCAGCGGAAATACGGAATGAAAAGGGTCCGATACGGTCGACCAGGAAACCGTCTCCGCTTAAAACTTTCCGGGTTTCCCCCACCGCGACACCTGCGCGCCGGGCAGTTACACTGTGGACTACGGTTTTGACCCTGCCCGCCGCATCCATCGCATCCAGAAGATCGTCCAGCGCGCCTGGGTTTTCAGTCGACGTGATGACGTTTACCATCCAGTTGTCTTCGGATCTTGAATGCCTCAGGGAAAGAAAACGCCAGAAACCTCGATGGGACTTTAGGCCGTATGCGGGAAGGTCCGATTGGGCCGCACAACGCCTTGCCTCCCGCAACAGCGTGTTTCCGTGTTCCTTTTGAATAAGGCAGGCCTCGATGTCGATGACCTTGTGAAACGTACCCGGCACATGAAGCCCCAGCGCGAAATCCCTTTCTCCCGGGTTTTTTTCGAATTCTCTGGGTAAAAGCCATCGGCGGTCGGAAAATGAAAACTCCATCTTGTTCCTGTAGCCGTAAATGTCAGGGGAAGGTATGGGATCATGAACCGAAACAGGCTCGATTCCCCCGATATGAACAATGCACTCCAGCACATGCTCTTTCTTATAGGCCAGCTGTCTGCCGTAATCGATATGCTGCCACTGGCAGCCTCCGCAATGTCCGAAATAAGGGCAGGGCGGAGTGCACCGGTCGGAGGAGGCAGACAGGATTTCGACAATCTCAGCTTCGGCGAAAGACCGCTTCTTCCGGTATACCCTCGCCTTAACGACATCACCCGGAACCCCTCCCTTCACGAATACGACAAAACCATCTACCCGCGCCACTCCCATCCCCCGATACGCGGTCTTCTCTATCGTCATCTCCAGTTCCCGGCCTTTTCGGACAGTCATTTCATTTCTCCTGTTTTCCCGATTCGGGCCTATCCTACGCGACGCCCGGCGGAAAAGTCAAAGGCAACACTGTCGGGATACTGCTTCGTTGAAATTCAATGCCGGCCGGAAGTTGTCCTGGAATTTTTTATGCTGTTGCACCTCGGTTCATTATCTGCCATATTTCCTGATGCGGGAGATTCATCATCCACTGGTTTCTCGTTGTCGTTGTCGTAATCGTAATCGCCGAACACCGGGACATCTTCATGGACGATTACGACAACCGTTCGGCTCTGCCTCACTGACAACGATTTGCATCTATCTCGGTTTTCGCCTAATAGATATCAAGGTCCCGCAGCGGAACCGACGGCAGCGCCGGAACCGTCAATCAACAACATCATAAAAAGGATCTATTATTATGACACACGAACTGCTGGGCCGCGCACAAGAAATTGGAGAATGGATGACCGGTTTGCGCCGGGCTATCCATAGAAATCCCGAGCTCGGGATGAAGGAATACGAGACCACAAAACTGGTAAAGGCCGAACTTGAGAAAATCGGAATCACTGTAAAGGATATCGGCCTCGATACAGGCGTGCTCGGAGTTTTGGAGGGAACCGGAGAAGGGCCGGTCACCGGGCTTAGAGCCGACATGGATGCTCTTCCACTCACCGAGCGCACCGGAGCCGGTTACGCATCGCAAAATGAAGGAGTAATGCACGCGTGCGGCCACGATGGGCATACTGCAGCGCTTCTCGGTGCCGCCAGAATCCTGAGGGACCTGAAAACCCGGTTCAGTGGTGTGGTCAAATTCATTTTCCAACCGGCCGAAGAAGGCCTGGGGGGCGCCGCGAAAATGGTGGAAGCAGGCGTCCTTAAAAATCCGGATGTTACCACCGTCATAGCCCTTCACGGATGGCCTTTCCTGGAAACGGGCAAAATAGGGGTATGCTCCGGGCCTTTTACTGCCTCGGCCGACAAATTTTCAATCACTGTGCACGGCCGAGGCGGACACGGCGGCTATCCCCACAAGGCGGTGGATCCTGTTCTTGCGGCCTGTCACCTGGTAGCCGCCCTTCAGCAGGTAGCCAGCAGACAGGTAGACCCGGTTGACAATATAGTCCTTTCGGTCTGTAAAATCAGCGGCGGAACAACATACAACGTGATCCCGGAGACGGTGAGCCTGGCGGGCACGGTCCGGTGCCATGAAGACTCCGTTCGAAATACGATTGAAGAAAGAATAAAAAAGGTTGCAGTCGGCGTGTGCTCTGGTTTCGGCTGCACAACCACCATGGAATACACCTACGGGACTCCCCGTGTTGTGAACGACGCAGGAGTGATGGAGATGGTCGCGCGGTCGGCCGCTGATGTTCTCGGAGAAGGCGCCGTTGAGCAACTGCGCCCGGCTATGGGGGCGGAAGATTTCAGCCGGCTCATAAATGAAACAGGCAAAG
>CAYXDR010000033.1:5607-14018 GCA_964463515.1 uncultured Desulfobacteraceae bacterium
ATGGATAGATTTACACTACAGGCAAAGGAGGATTTTTCAGGCTCGGGCTAGGAACCCCCGGCACCGAGCCGGTCAGCCTTCACAACGATCATTTCGATTTTAACGATGCTGCGCTTCCAGTGGGAGCAGCTGTGTTTGCACGCACGATTCTTCTAAGCCATGGCAAAGGAGGAAAATTTTGAGTGAACCAATCGACCTTAAGACTTGGGCAGAAAGGGAAATCCGGAGATTTCTGGAGGATTCTCCCTCCAACACGCTGGGAAACCCTTCCAGAGAAAAGGCTTGGGACGATTTCCTGGTCGGCTTTTCGAGCGGAGATGATCCCCTGTACCAGAAATACAAGCGTTATGTCGGGCCGTTTCATTGGACTCCGCTTGAAATTTTCAAATTGACTTTCCCCGGCATCAACGCGGATCCATCGCAACTGTCGGTGATAAGCTGGATACTGCCACAACGGGAAGCCACGAAAGCTGATAATCGAAAAGAAATCAAATATCCCAGTGAACGTTGGGTCAGGAACCGGATACTCGGGGAACAATGCAATCGGGATCTCCGTTCTCATCTTCAATCAGCGTTGAGGCGGCTGGATTTTCCTGCTGTCTCGCCAATGCTGTCTCCTGAATGGTCGCGCAAGAATTCCAAAACTTATACCTATGCCTCCACCTGGTCTGAACGCCATGCAGCCTATGCCGCCGGACTCGGTACATTCGGCCTGAGCGACGGATTGATTACATCCAAAGGCAAGGCGGTACGAATAGGCTCGGTGGTTGTGAAAGCTTGTATCGACCCGACACCGAGGCCTTACAACGATCATCATGAGTACTGCCTTTTTTTCAGCCAGGGTATCTGCGGCAGGTGCATCGAACGCTGTCCAGTGGGCGCCATCACCGAAAAAGGGCATGATAAAATAATCTGTCGTACACATGTAAGGGGGGCTGCAGCCGATCATGCGCGCCACGCTTATGATTTCGAAGGATACGGTTGCGGGTTATGCCAGACCGGAATTCCCTGCGAATCCAAAATACCTCGACCCCAGGATGTTTGAACAGGCATATGAAGGTGTTGAGAGAAACCATGCAGTAACAGAAAGGAAAGGGCAATGGAGGACCTTGAAGGGAAACAGAAGCGTGCGGCCAGGATTTATGAAATCCTGGATCCGCTGTACACGGAACAAAAGACAGCCCTGAAATACCGTACGCCTTTTGAACTGTTGATAGCCACCATACTTTCCGCGCAGTGTACCGACAAACAGGTCAACGTTGTCACTGAAAAGCTGTTTGGAAAATACAAGAGCCCGGAGGATTACATCTCCGCACCTGTGGAAGAATTGGAAGCGGACATACGGCCTACAGGTTTTTACAAAAACAAAGCCCGCTCCATAAAAGGTTGCTGCCGTGGGCTCATCGAGCTTTACGGCGGCCGGGTTCCCGAAACACTGGAGGAACTGGTCAAGCTTCCGGGGGTGGGAAGAAAAACGGCGAACTGCGTTCTGGGAGCCGCGTTTAATGTCCCCGGCGTTGTCGTGGATACACATGTAAAGCGACTCGCCCTGAGGATGGGATTTACAGGAAACAACAACCCGGACAAGATAGAATCGGATCTCATGGAAATTTTACCCCGCGAACGCTGGCGCCGTTTTTCGGACATACTTATTTACCACGGCCGCGAAGTATGCAAGGCCCGGAAACCGGATCACTCCCGGTGTGCAGTATCCGGGGACTGCCCTTCCAGCGGAACCTGAATTTGTATTCCTTTTTTGCGGCTGATAAATCATGATTCGTAATACATCAAACTCATCTGAACGAAAATATCTGGACTCAATACTCGACTCCGCCTGGACGGAATGGGAAGAAGAAGACCACCGCGCGGCACTGGACATTCTTATGGATTTAACCGCCAGGTTTCCGCGCTACTTGCCTGCCTACCGGTTAATGCTCGAAATTTTACTGGAAGAAGGATACCATCCCAAAGATGTCTCCCGGTGCCTGAGACGGATAAGAAAATTCGGCCGGCTGAACGAATGGGAGAAGATTGAATATGCGTTTAATGAGTTCTTGTTGGGCCATTACAAAAAGGCCCTGCCGCTTCTTGAAAAAATCAGCCTGCTTCCGGAAAAGAGTCTGGCATCTTACGGATACTCCAGACGCTACATTATGTCATTCGTTGAAGATTGCCGTGACCTGATCGGTACTCCGGCCAAAAAAGCGGTGCCGGCAGGCAGCCCCAAAAACCGTCCCTCTTCCAAAAAGAAAGCAACCGGCAGGCAGCTGAAAAACAACGGCCCGGTTGGTGTTCCGGCGAAAGACAAGATCGACCGTGCGGCCCAGACACACGATCAGCCCTCCCGGACAATAGAAATAGATGTGCCCGAAATCAAAATTTCCGCCTATGTTCAAAGCCCTGTCAATCTTCATAACCGGTTTCTTTCGGGAGAAGTTTCTAATATTAAGAAATATTTTCTAACATACGAAACTGCCAGGCTCTCGCAGACGGAACATTTCGATCATCTGGTCTGTCTCAGCACGTTGAAAGATGTGGAGCAGTTCGCGTATCAGATCGAAACCGTACGAAAGGTGATGCGCAGGTTCAGAGGCAGAGTGTTGCTCGCCGACGAAGTGGGCCTTGGCAAGACCATCGAAGCATGTATGGTTCTCAAGGAGTATATAATGCGGGGTATGGTGAAAAGGGCACTGATCCTGACACCCCCTGCGCTCATAAGCCAGTGGTGTGAGGAGTTGTCATCCAAATTCGGGCTGTCACCCACTTCGACCGAAACACCCAGCCTGAGGCAAGACCCGAAAAATTTCTGGAAAACCCATAACCTCATCGTAGCTTCCCTTGCGCTGGCTCGAAACAAAATCCACAGACCGCTTTTGAGCGGGATAGGATTCGACCTTATAATCGTGGACGAAGCCCATCACGTAAAAAACGAAAAAACGGCCGGATGGGCCCTTATCAATGAATTGAAAAGCCGTTTCCTGCTTCTGCTGAGTGCAACGCCGGTCGAAAACAACCTGATGGACCTCTTCAGCCTTGTTACCCTGCTCAAACCCGGGCAACTGGGGACCAGAACATCCTACAGGAAACAATTCGTACTGCGGGGAGACCCCACCCAGCCCCGAAACCGGGAAAAACTCAGGGACTTGATTGGGGAGGTCATGATCCGCAATACCCGTGCGCTAGCCAATATCAAGCTACCACCAAGGCACGCTTCAACGGTGCTTGTGGAGGGTGAAGCTGCAGAAAAGGAATTATACACCAGGCTGACCGACCTGGTCAGGGAGGGATTTCAATCCAACATGTCCCGTTTGTCGCTCGGCCTTCTCCTCCAAGAAGCCGGCTCCAGTCCTCGTGCAGTCCGTAAAACCCTGCTCAAAATGGTTTCTCATTCAGAAGTTGACGGCGGGATAAAAGAACAGATAACCAAGCTTGCAAAACTTTGTGAATATGTTCCCGTCACATCCAAGACCTCCCGGCTCCTGGAATTGTTGGAGAAGAGCAGCGAAAAAGTGCTTGTTTTCTCGCGTTTCAGGGCGACCTTGGAGGAAATAGCATCGAGGCTTTCCAATTCAGGAATACGCTTTTCGATTTTTCAAGGAAACATGCGTTCTGAAGAGAAGGACCGTGCAGTGGGTGAATTTCAGGACGGCGCCAAAGTGATGCTGTGCTCTGAGATTGGAGGAGAAGGTCGTAATCTCCAGTTTTGTTCGACCATGGTCAATTACGATCTACCCTGGAATCCTATGAAGATAGAACAACGCATTGGGCGCATCCACAGAATCGGACAGACCCGTCCGGTGCACATTTATAATCTTTGCGCCGTCGGAACGGCGGAACATCATATATTGGAAATGCTGGATAAGCGGATCAATATGTTCGAATTAGTGATAGGGGAAATCGACCTCATCCTGGGCCAGGAGAACAGCGAAACCGAGTTTGAGGAACGAATCGTAGACATCTACGCAAAAAGTAAAAGTGAAAAGGACATTAAAACAGCGTTTGAAAACCTGGGGGATGAGCTCCTTGCGGCAAGGCATCGGTATGATAAAATAAAACAGATTGACATTGATCTTTTCGCAAACGATTATGAAATATGATGAAACCGTAAAAAGTCCCCTGCCCGTCATCCCGGACCTGATCCGGGATCCAGAAGTTGTTGAAAAGACTAGATTCCGGCCTCCGCCGGAATGACGATAAGGGGCGGATTTTGACTTTTTACGATGCCATCAAACATGAAGCTCCCGCAGCGGAGCCGCCGTCCCCGCCGAGGCCATGGATAAACAAAATCGGGCATCGATCTATCAAGCCCCAGCTGGCCTCGGCCCTTTTTCCTTGACCCCCTAGTCAGCATATATTAAAAGACTTATGTCACAGGCGATATATAGTGGCCGTGACATAGAGTCACTTCTTGCATGCTCCCAGTTCAGGGAAAATACAGAAACAATAACAGCTATACCGGCCCGGAAACCGCCCATGCATCATTCGGGAGGCTCCCTTACCGGTACACCTGTAAAGGTGCCATTCACTGTTTCAACTCCGGCGTAGGTATGGTGCCGGGGGAAATCCGACAGCCGGTTTCAGAAGTTAATTTTAACAATCGATTAAAAGAGGAGGAAAACATGATGTCTTTTCACAAACACTTTTTCGGTATTGTTCCAGGCGGCAAAATAAAATCGGCAGCGAGAATGATATTTCTATCCTGCGTCCTGGTGGTTCTCATGGCTGGTATTTCCATCGGCCAGGACAAAGTCATCAAAATGTCCACGACCACAAGTACCGAAGCCTCCGGTCTTCTTGACTATATCCTGCCCGAATTCAAAAAGGATACCGGCATCACCGTGAGAGTCATGTCCAAGGGAACAGGCGCTGCACTTCGAGATGGAATGGACGGAAATGCAGACGTGGTTTTCGTTCACGACGTGGCCAGGGAAAAGAAGTTCGTAAAGGAAGGCTACGGTACAAAACGCTATTATGTGATGTATAATGATTTTATTATAGTTGGCCCGGATAACGACCCGGCGGGGATAAAAAAAGCGCGGGATGCGGCCCAGGCCATGAAGCTTATAGCTTCGGCAAAGGCTCCTTTCATATCCCGGGGGGACGACAGCGGCACCCATGCCCGGGAAAAACAGCTGTGGCAAACTGCTGGAGTGGCACTGACAGAAGCCAAGGCACCCAAGGACGGTGACGGCTGGTATTTTTCCATCGGGCAGGGCATGGGCGCGGCACTCCTGATGGCCGAGGAAAAGCAGGGATATGTCCTGTCTGACAGGGGCACCTATTTAAAATACAAGTTCGGCCGCCAGGAAGACTATGATCTCGGCATAGCCTATGAGGGGGGCGATATGCTCCGCAATCCCTACGGCGTGATCCCTGTGAACCCGCAAAAATTCCCTGATGTACAATATGATCTGGCTGAAGAGCTTGCCGAGTGGTTGGTTTCTGAACGGGGCCAGGAATTGATAGGCTCCTACCAACTTCACGGGCAGCCCCTGTTTTTTCCTGACGCGAAGTAGATTGAGGCTTTCCGGGGCACCCTCAGATTCCGGGTGGCCCCGGGGGCCGATAAGCTTCATAACCGCGAGTTTTCATGGATTTTTTGTTCCAAAGCCTGGGCGAGTCCTTGAAGATGCTCTGGACCCTTGATCCTGAGCTCTACTTCATCGTGTATGTTTCCTTGCAGGTGAGCTTCTGGTCGACAATCATCGCTTCGATCCTGGGAGTACCTCTCGGGTTCATAGTTGCGGTAAAGGAGTTTCCCGCCAAACGGGCGCTGATAACCGTTCTCAATACTCTGCTGGCTTTGCCTACGGTGGTAATCGGTCTCTTTGTCTACGCCTTTTTGTCCCGCCGTGCAATCCTGGGACATTTGGGTTTGCTATACACCCCTGAGGCAATCATCATTGGCCAGGCCATTCTCATTCTTCCCTGGGTCGCCGTATTCACACTGTCCGCCGTCAGCCGCATAGACGAGCGCTACCGCAGAACCGCGATGACCTTGGGAGCAGGCTCCATCCAGACTTCCCTGGCGGTGGCAAGGGAGGCGAGGTTCGGCATACTGGCTGCCATAATAGCGGCCTTCGGCAGAGTGATAGCGGAAATCGGAATAGCGATGATGCTCGGCGGCAACATCAAGGGTTTTACCCGGACGATGACAACCGCCATGGCCCTGGAACACAACAAGGGGGAATTCGTCCTCGCAGTGGCCCTGGGAGTTGTTCTGCTGAGCGTCAGCTTGGTCATGAACATTTTTCTTCAGCTCGTGCAAGGCCGCTACGGAGTAAACCGGTGATTCAATATGAGCTAAAAGGCGTGCGCCAGGTTTTCAACCGGCGAACGGTTTTGAATATCGATCACCTTTCCTTCGCACGTGGAGCCAGCCACGCCCTGCTGGGCCCTAACGGTTGCGGAAAAACCACTCTTCTACGTATCCTGGCTTTCTTGAATCCTCCGACTGCCGGGGAAATCTTTTTCAACGGTAAAACTGTAGGATGGCGCGAAAAGGCTTTGCTCCCCCTGCGCAGGCAGGTCGTGCTGGTGGATCAGCACCCCATAATGTTTACGACCACTGTCGTGAAAAACGTGGAATACGGCCTCAAGATGCGGGGGGTACCGCCCGTAAAGCGCCGCAAAACAGCAATGGAATGCCTGGAACGGGTAGGAATGAAAGATTTCGCCCATGGGCCGGCGCATGTACTTTCCGGTGGAGAGACACAGCGTGTTGCCATAGCCCGCGCACTGGCCTGTACACCAAAGGTCATGCTTTTCGATGAACCTACTGCCAGCGTGGATGTCGAAAACCAGGCGGTGATCGAATCGGTGATCCGCGAGATACGTAAGGATAAAGGTATCACTGTTATTTTTTCCACCCACAAACACCTGGAGGCGGCCAGGTTGGCGGAAAACAAAATATTCATGCTCGATGGAAGACCGGTGGGATCTGGAGCCGAAAATCTCTTCTCCGCCGATATCATGGAAAGAAACGGAAAGACCGTATGCCTTGTCGCAAACAGCTTCGAACTTGAAGTGAAGGGGAACCAACGAGGACGGTGCCGGGTGTTCATCAAGCCCGGGGGAGTGTCGGTATACAATCTTGAGAAGGCGGAAAAACCTACCGCGGAAACGCTTGTTCCCGGCACAGTGATTCAGATGACTGCCGACGGGGATTTCATAAGGGTCCTGCTTGATATCGGAGTGCCGGTTTCCACGGTCATGACCAGGGAAAAAGCGCTCGAATCGGATATCTTTGTGGGGAATCAGGTCAAGGTAGGTTTTACCGTCGGCGCCCTGCGCATCGAGTCATAAAGCACAGCCATAATATTTTCCCGAATTTTCTTGATGCCGGCCCTTGCAAGTGCGCTGCGGCCGAAACGTGCATGGAAATCATTTTCGTTCATATTCAGAAAATCCCGGGAAGAAGGCAGGCAAATTTTCACCTGGTCCATTCCCTCGTTATGGGGGCAGACTTCCTGGCACCTATCGCAGCCGAGGATGCAGGAACCCATGAATCTTCCGGTTCCAGCATCGACGGGAGCCTTTTGTTCGATCGTCAGATAGGACAGGCATTTCCCCGCATCCAGGCGGTAAGGCGCCTCCAAGGCTCCCGTAGGACATGCATCGAGACACCTTGTACACGCGCCGCACGACCAGGCCGATTCCGGAAGAGGAGCTGTAGGGCCAAGGCAGGCGGTGGTAAGGATTTCAACCAGATAAACGCAAGAGCCCACCCCGGGTACGATCAGAGATGTATTCTTCCCTATGAACCCTACCCCTGAAGCCAGGGCCAGGCTCCGTTCCATCACGGGAGCCGAGTCCACACATACCCGGGACCGGCTGTCCGGATGCTGCCGCTTTATGAGCGCCGCGACCTCGCCTGCAAGGTTCCTTAGTCTTTCGTGATAATCGTCAAGGAGCGGTTCGGAGTACCGGGAGACGCTGAATCCATCCGAGGTGCATGGTTTTTTTCTGGAATAGGGATAGGCAAGCGAGACCACCGCACGGCAGTCCTTGAGAAGCATTGACGGGTCGCGGCGGAGCCCCAGGCTTTTCTCGAACCATTTCATATCGCCGTGCTTTGCTTCAGCAAGCCAGCGGACAAGCTCATTATAAAAGGGGGGCTCGCAGGACCGTGCTACCCCGACGGCGACGAAGCCGACAGAGAAAGCCAATTTTCTCAACTCCTCCCCGGTGGAACTGCGCTGCAGTGAAAAATCTTTGTAACTATTCAAAATTCTATCTTCCGCTCAGCGCTGCAGGCCTACAGACCGGCAAGCGGATCGAACGGGGTAAGGCTCCTGCAGCCGTTCTCGGTTACGGCCAGTGTCTGCTCGAATTGTGCGGAGAGCGATCTGTCCAGCGTAACCACAGTCCAGTCGTCTTCGAGCACCCGAAGGTCTTTTTTTCCGAGATTA